>CAYZUR010000163.1:0-4952 GCA_964481535.1 uncultured Spirochaetaceae bacterium
CCCTCTGTCTCTCCTGTGAGGAAAAGGGAGCTTTCTTTATTTGAAAAACAGGCATCTATTCATTTTAAGAATATTGAACTCCTAAATCTTGCATTTTCTCACAGATCATTTGCAAACGAGAGTCACGATGAGATCGACAATAACGAACGCCTTGAATTTCTTGGTGATAGTGTATTAGGTCTTGTTGTATCTTCTTGGCTTTTTACCCATCTTCCAGACCTTGATGAAGGAGATTTCTCTCGCATCAAATCATTTGTTGTCTCTGAAGACAGTTTAGCTGTAATAGCTAAAAACTTGAGAGTAGATAATTTTATCTTAATTGGTAAAGGGGAAGAGTTTAGTGGTGGGCGTAGTAAGAAAGCTCTATTAGCTGACTGTATGGAAGCAATATTGGGAGCATATTTTATCGACTCAGGCTATAAAGCCTCCACTGAATTAATTCAACGCCTCTTAGTACCCCAAATCCACACTGTATTAGAGAACAAACATCGGAAAGATTATAAAACCCTTCTTCAAGAGTTTGTTCAAAAGAAATATAAAACATATCCTAAATATAATGTGGTAAAAAAGACAGGTCCTGAACACGATAATACCTTCTGGGTAGAAGTCATCATTCAGAAGAAAACATTTGGGCCTGCTAGTGGAAATAATAAGAAAGAGGGAGAGCAAGCTGCAGCACGCATAGCTTTTGAAGCTCTCACTACCTAAAATTATACGATATTAATTCTTCTATCATAAAATTTCTTTCCAATATCTAGGAGCATCTCTTTATTATTACATAGAGGATCATCTAACACAGTTTCAAAGAGTTCTTTGAGGATAATACCAATAGTAGGACCTTTAGGAATTCCTATAGCAATAAGATCATTACCATTTACTGTAAGATCTTTTATTGTAAGAGCATGTTTAGAAACTATCTCTTTTTCAATTCTTGTTTTACATTCAACTAACCCTTCAATGTGTTGCATATTGTTAGTTCCTAATTGATCTGCACGTCTCAATAAAAACAAATCATCAATATGTTCTACCCCAACTCTTGAAATAAAGCGCCTTATGGCAGCATCAGTGAAATCAGATGTATAGTGAAACATATGGTGTTTAATTAAGTGAATAACTTTACTCATTTGTGAATTTGAACACTTTATTCTCAACATAAGTGTTTTAGCTAACCTCACACTCTCCACTTCGTGGTGATGAAAAGAGACATTGCCATCATTGTCGACCTTTTTCGTAACGGCCTTTCCTACATCGTGTAATAGGGCGGCAAGACGAATAAGAACATCATCTTTCGGGGCAGCATCGCACGCGTATATAGAATGATAAAATACATCATGGATGTGGTTCCCCTTTTGGGTGACACCCTTACACATGGCAAGTTCTGGAAAAAGGAGAGGTAAAATCGCACTCTCATCCATTGCTAAAAATGCAATTGATGGTTTATCAGCTGTGAGAATTTTAAAGAGTTCAATATGTATTCGTTCCCCTGAAATTGAAGTAATAGTATGATGTAGTTCCTTCATAGCCTGTGCTGTGGTGGGTTCTATTATGAAGTTTAGGGTAGAAGCAAACCTACATGCCCTCACCATTCTCAAAGCATCTTCAGTGAATCTAAAAAATGGGTCACCTATTGCACGTATTGTTTTTTGCCCTATATCATCTAGGCCGTGATGGAGATCGAGAAGTTCCCCGTTCTCTATATTTACCGCAAGGGCATTCATCGTAAAATCTCTTCTTTTTAGATCTTCTTCAATTGAGGCAACATAGGAGACGCTCTTTGGTCTTCTATTATCGAGATATTCATCATCAGTTCTAAATGTTGTGACTTCAAACATCTCATTCTTAAACAACACGGTAACTGTCCCATGATCAATTCCAGTGGGAATTACTTTATGAAAAAGAGCGGTTACTTCTTGAGGAGTTGCACTAGTTGCAAAATCATAATCGGTAATCTCTCTGTGTAGAATCCAATCTCTCACCCCCCCTCCAACTATATAAATAGCGTGGTTCTGTTGAGTGAAATAGTGGGCAAATTGTGCAACTGTTTTACTAATAGGAAACTTTTTCATATCTACTCTATGCTACCCATCCTCATAACTCTCTGTCAATACAGATTGAATAATCGCTCTAAAATGTCTATGATAGCTCATCAGAAATATGTATACAATGTATTCTTTATTGAAATTAGGAGCTTATTTTTATGTTTAAACCCGTTGATAGCAAGACAGACTTTCCAAAAATGGAGGAGAAAATCCAGCAGTTTTGGGAAAACCACGATATTTACAAAAAATCTGTAGAAAATAGAAGTGCAGATAATGAGTATGTCTTTTATGACGGACCTCCCTTTGCAACTGGGCTTCCTCACTTTGGACACCTTGTTCCTGGAACAATTAAAGACCTCTATCCTCGTTACCAAACAATGAAAGGAAAGAGGGTAAACAGACGCTTTGGATGGGACTGTCATGGACTTCCTGTTGAATATGAAATAGAAAAAGCTCTTAATATTAGTGGCCATACTGGTGTTTTAGAATATGGTGTTGCTGAATTTAATGAACAATGCAGATCTATTGTCCTTCGCTACACAAGCGAGTGGGAAACAACTATTAATAGGATGGGACGCTGGGTTGATTTTGAACATGGCTATAAAACCATGGATGTTGATTACATGGAATCAATCTGGTGGGTATTTAAAACATTACATGAAAAAGGTCTTATTTATGAAGGATATAATATCCTTCCTTATTCTCCATCCCTTGCAACACCCTTGTCAAACTTTGAAGTAAACTTAGGTGGGTATAAAGACGTAACAGACCAAGCTGTTACTGTACGATTTAAGGTAGAGGCAATGGAAGATACGTATTTCCTCGCATGGACTACCACCCCTTGGACACTCCCTAGTAACCTCGCCCTCGCTCTTGGTCCCGATATATCCTACGTAAAGGTAAAAGATATCGAAGAGGGTGTGTACTACATCCTAGGGGAAGAGAGGCTTAGCCATTACTATCCTAACGAAGAAACATACGAGATTGTTGAAAGATACGCAGGTAAAGATCTGAAGGGTCTCTCATATGAACCACTTTTTCCTTACTTTGCTCATCTAAAAGAGGAAAGTGGTGCTTTTATTACTGTCCTTGGCGATTATGTAACAACTCAAGACGGATGTGGAATTGTTCACACCGCCCCAGGCTTTGGTGAAGATGACTACCAGGTTCTTAAAGGGACAGGAATTCCTGTTGTCTGTCCTATAGATGATGATGCAAAATTCACAAGTGAAGTGACTGATTTTGAAGGAATCTTTGTAAAAGATGCTGATAACAAAATTATTGCATATCTAAAAGAGCATAAAAAGTTAGTAAAAAGAGAAAATTATCTTCACCCATATCCATTTTGTTATCGAACGCATACCCCGTTAATTTATAGAGCAATGTCGTGCTGGTATGTTGATGTAACAAAAATTAAACAAGTGATGCTCGATTCTAATGATCAAATTTACTGGATGCCACACCACTTAAAACATGGAAGGTTTGGTAAATGGTTAGAAGGGGCTAGAGACTGGGCAATTAGTCGAAATAGATTCTGGGGGAACCCTATTCCAGTGTGGAAAAGTGACGCCTCTGATTATCTTGAAGTGATTGGGTCTATTGAAGAGTTGTATGAAAAAAGTGGAGTGAGAGTAACAGACCTTCATAAACACTTTGTTGATGAAATTACGTGGCCAAGTCCTGATGGCAATGGAACGATGAGAAGAATTGAAGATGTATTAGACTGTTGGTTTGAATCTGGTTCTATGCCATATGCTCAAAACCACTATCCATTTGAAAACAAAGAATTTGTTGAAGAACACTTCCCAGCTGATTTCATCTGTGAAGGACTCGATCAAACTCGTGGATGGTTCTATACCCTCGTAATACTCGGGGCAGCATTATTTGAAAAACCTGCTTTCTTTAACTGTGTTACCAATGGAATTGTCCTCACTTCTGACGGTAAAAAGATGTCCAAATCGTTACGAAACTATTCAGACCCAATGGAATTGGTAAATCAATATGGGGCTGATGCCCTGCGCTTTACCTTGATGAATAGTGCGGTAACAAGGGCAGAAGATTTAAAATTCTCAGAAGAAGCAGTAAAAGACGTGTTAAAAACATTAATTATTCCCCTATGGAATGCATACTCATTCTTTGTTACTTACGCAAACATTGATGGATATGTTGCATCTACTACTCCATTTGATGAGTTAAAGAACCCAATGGATCGTTGGATTGTCTCATTAAGTGAATCCCTCATTGAAGAAGTTACCACAGCGTGGGATCTTTATGAAACACAGCGAGGATGTTCTGCAATTGTCTCTTTCATTGATTCATTAAACAATTGGTATATTCGAAGAAGTAGAAGAAGATTTTGGAGAAGTGAAAACGATGGCGACAAAAAACAAGCATATGATACCCTCTATAGTGTATTGATGAGATTGGTGAGTGTTGCAGCTCCTGTAATTCCTTTCACAACTGAAGAGATTTATCGTAACCTTAAAAGTGGTGATATGATTGAATCCGTTCACTTGAGTGATTTTCCTCTCGCTACTCATTCTTCTCGTGATATCGAGTTAGAAACAAAGATGGCCCTTACTCGTAAGGCAATTACTATGGGGAGATCTCTTAGATCAACTCATAACCTAAAGATTAGACAACCTCTTTCAACTCTCTACCTTGTTACCATTAATGATGAAGAGAGAGCTATTTTAGAGGAGATGAGTGGTATCATCAATGAAGAACTCAATGTGAAAAACATCATTATACAAAAAAATGAGAATTCCCTTGTAACATACGATGCAAAAGCTAATTTCAAAGTCTTAGGGAAACAACTTGGAAAAGATATGAAAGAAGTAGCTTCAATCATTCAAGATCTTAACAGTGACACGATTGATGCCATTCTTAAAGGGGCAACTCATGTGATTACCT
>CAYZUR010000164.1:0-4904 GCA_964481535.1 uncultured Spirochaetaceae bacterium
CTTTTACCATGATAACAATTCCTACAATAAGGAATAAAAGAGCAAAAATAGGTTGAGAAAGAAACATAAAAAGTATAGCAAAGGGGTATATCACAACCATAATACGAATCCAAGCAAGGAAAGCTTCTGGATGAAGATGAAATTTTTCTTTATGCACACTGTCGCAATAAGGGATAAAAGCATCATAAAGATGTGCTGCTGCTTTTTTAGTAGAATCATCTCCTGTTAAACGAGGACCAAAAAGGTCAATTATCTCTCTCACTCCCTGTATAGCTTGTTGAGCCATCTTAAGAGCTCGCAACTTCTGCATTCTTGGTTTAGCCATATATACTCCCATCTCTCACTATCATCATGACCTTGTGCAATCCTGTCAAGGCTATAAAATTAAACAAAAAGAAGAACTCTATAGAGAGAAGAAAGAGTAATGAGAAGAAATGGAATAAAGAAAACAGATAAATGTGGTACAAAAAGAGTCTCTAGCACCTCTTTATAGGTTCTTATGGTATCTTGTATCTCCCATTTACTTGACAAAGACCATGCATTATCACTATAGTTTGAACTCTGAATTGGAGAGATGTCCGAGCGGTCGAAGGAGGCGGTCTTGAAAACCGTTGAGGCGAAAGTTTCCGGGGGTTCGAATCCCTCTCTCTCCGTATTTTTTTTTGTTTTTTTGTTATATAATAGATTTAATGTTTTTCCTTGGAGAGGTGCGAGAGCGGTCGAATCGGGCTCCCTGCTAAGGAGTTGTACTGGTAACGGTACCGGGGGTTCGAATCCCCCCTTCTCCGTATTATTATTTTGAATTAGTCTCGCTTTATAGGGGACCTTGTAGCCATAGCTCAGCTGGATAGAGCATCAGATTGCGGATCTGGAGGTCGGAGGTTCGAATCCTCTTGGCTACATTATCAGCGTTATAACGCCTGGAGAGATGTCCGAGAGGTCGAAGGAGGCGGATTCGAAATCCGTTGTATCACATTGTGGTACCGAGGGTTCGAATCCCTCTCTCTCCGCTCCTACAACAAAGACACATCTTTGGAGAGATGTCCGAGTGGTCGAAGGTGCGCCCTTGGAAGGGGCGTGAGCTCTAACCGGGCTCCGAGGGTTCGAATCCCTCTCTCTCCGTATTCCCCCTTGGTGCCGATGATAGATACTGTGCTATTGTTTTTCACCCAACCCCGTCAGGACCGGAAGGTAGCAGCGGCAAGTGAACAAATAATGAGATACAGGTTATGTATCTCGCCTAAGGGGGTTTTTCTTTTCTCCTTTAAGAGTGTATGATACTATTTTAAGGACACCTAGGAGAAATATCATAATGGCATATGAAGTAACAGCAACAAAAAAACGCCCTCAAGTTTTTGACACTCTTGTAGGACAAGAATTTGTTGTATCCACCATTAAAAACTCTATAGAACAAGGTCGAGTTGCCCACGCATATTTGTTTAGTGGACCTAGAGGAGTTGGAAAAACTTCTTCAGCCCGAATTTTAGCAAAAGCTCTCAACTGCGAAAAAGGGCCTACGCCATACCCTTGTGGTGTATGCTCTTCATGTAAAGAGATTACAGGTGGAAACTCAACCGATGTGATAGAAATAGATGGAGCAAGTAATACCTCTGTTAATGATGTAAGAATTATTAAAGATGAAGTCTTATTTCCCCCTCAAAGTAGTCGCTATAAAATCTATATCATTGATGAAGTTCACATGCTTAGCACGAGTGCATTTAATGCACTCTTAAAAACTATTGAAGAGCCTCCATCATATGTACTATTCATATTTGCAACAACAGAAACACATAAAGTTCCAGCTACCATTCGTAGTAGATGCCAACAATTCCATTTTCAACTTATCCCATTAGAAACAATAAAAAATGTCCTTCAAGCAAACGCTGAAGAAATTGGAGTACAGGCAGAAGATGAAGCTTTATTCTGGATTGCAAAAGAATCAACAGGATCTATGAGAGATGCCTACACACTCTTTGACCAAGTGCTCTCCTTTAGTAATGGACATATTACCTTAGAGGCAATTCTACAAAAGCTGGGAATAACAGGCGTTGACTCAATCAACACCCTAATGACTCATATTGTAGAAGAAGACTCTAAAATGAGTATGTTGCTTCTCGATGAAATTCTCTCTTCTGGCGTCTCAGTAGAACAATGTATTAAAGATATTACTTCATATATACGAGTATTATTACTTATTAAAAGAAATATCGTAAATGAATCAATTCTTGGAATGCAACTCTCTTCAATAAATACTCGTGTTATTGCTCTCTACAATGAAGAACAACTTGAAGCAGCCCTTTATATGTTTTTACAACTCTATAAAGATGTCCGCTACTCATTATCTTCTCGTTTTGAATTAGAACTTGCAGTAAGTAGACTTATTACCCTTAAACAGATGATGTCCTCATCACGCCTCGTGAAACATATTCAAGATCTTAAACTCTCCCTCTCTGAGAACACCACGACCCCTTCAATAAAAAGAGCAGAGGTGAAAAGAGAAATTCCTCATCCTGAAATCAAGAAAGAGATCCCTACACAAGAGAATACATTTGTTAAAGTTCCAAAAGAAGAAGTGAAGGTTGAAGCGGCACCACAAAAAATAGAAATTGAACAACCTGTTGTCCAAACCCCTCCACCTAAAGAGGAAGTTGAACACAATAAAGTAGAAGAGAAAGAAGTAACAGTAGAGACTATTAGAGAAATGAGCCAACTGTTAGCAGAACAGCGAGACGCTGTTGGAATGCTTCTTCACCAAGTTGTAGGCATTGATTATAAAAAAGATCATCTTATTATCATGTTCTCTTCTGTGTATGTGGTAAATCAAGCTAAAGAACACACTACCCGATTAAAAGAAATATTTTTACAGCACTGTGGTTTTACTGGTACATTACAGTATGAATTAGAGAAAAAAGAAGAAGAGAAAGCCAAAGAGGCAGGCGATGAAGTGATACAAAACATTATCTCTATGTTTCGTGGTGAAATAGTACCTAACTAAGGAAGAAATTATATGAACCCATTTGAACTATTAAAAAACATGCAAGGCGCTCAGCAAGAATTGCAAAAGAAACTTGAAGTAATACGTTGTACAGGAACAAGTGGTGCCGGCATGGTAGAAATTACTATTAACGGCAAAATGGAAGTACAAAACATCCATATTGATAAAGATATCATCGATCCTGAAGATCCTAAAACACTTGAAGTCCTCATCGCCTCTGCGTTCAACGCTGCAGTAGCTGAAGTTCAAGAGATACTCAAAAAGGAAGCTTTAAAAATGACCGGGGGAATGAACCTCCCTGCTGGATTTATGGGACAATAAGAATATGAAAACGCTAGAATTATTGATAAAACACCTTTCGAGACTTCCAGGGATTGGACAAAAAAGTGCCTCTCGATTAGCTTATTATCTTATTCAAAGTGATAACGAATACAACAAACAACTCGCTCAAGCAATTGAAACTATCCAAGATGTTATCTCCCCCTGCTCTATTTGTAATAGCTTTAGCGAAAGTGACCCTTGTGAAGTATGTTCTGATACCCTTAGAGATACATCTACTATGTGTGTTGTTGAACAACCACAAGATGTACTAACAATAAGTAACTCTGGAGCCTATAACGGACTATTTCATGTGCTAGGTGGAGCCCTCTCCCCTCTTGATGGAATAGGACCGAATGACCTCGACTTTACAAAGCTTATGAGGCGGATAGAAGAAGGTGCTTTCAAAGAAATAATTATTGCAACAAACCCAACAGAAGAAGGGGATACAACAGCAATGTATCTACGCCATCTATTAAAAGGAAGAGATATTCGTATCACACGAATTGCTTCAGGCCTCCCCATTGGAGGAGACCTTGAATATGCTGATAAAATTACCTTATCAAGAGCCTTGCGTTCTAGAGTCTCATATAATGATTAGTTAGTTGTCACTATTGCATATATTGTAGAGCTATAGGTAGAAACAGGAAAATCTGTTTGAGTTAATCCACTATTTACATAGATACTAAGATCTCCTAAAAGAACATGTTCAGAATAAGAAGATCCCCCTATTATAGGAGAAACTGTACTAACTTTTGTTTTAAAACTATTATTCGTAGAAGATACTCTGCTTATCGAGGTATTGGTGTTTCCACAAATAATAGGGTCAAATGCGAGATTGTATGGAATAGGAGGACCTATTCCTCCAACACGAGAAAACTTAAAATCTACAGAAGTACCGGCAACATCTGCATAAAACCCTACTTTAAATTGAGTTTGACTGCCGCTACTCGCATCTTGAGTATTGAGTCGGATACTTCCTACTTTGTAAGTATTACCAATCGTTATTTTGGTAATAAGTTGATCAAAAGGGATGATATCGGGAGCAAGACGCTCTATAGAGACAACATACGAGCCAGGGTCAACATCACCATTACCAGGATCATATCGTGCTTCTAATGAAAGTATTTGATCTACACCAGGTATTCCAGATAATCTTATCTGTGATTGATAATATTTTTTATCTGTTTTACCTAAAAACAAAACTTCCCACCAAGCATATCCTCTGTCATTACTCGTTCTAACTACAGTGAAGTCGATCCATACAGTACGATAAGGATATTTATATATATACCCAGTGGATACATCATAAGTATCACTATCACCATTACTATTGTAGGCCGTGTCTCCTGGGGATGCCTCTTGTGAACCAGCTCCTGGAACAGTAAAAGTACTGTTTGGGTTATTATCAATTACAAAATTAGTACCACCATTATGACCACTATAGGTTCCACCATTATGTTTACGCCCTTTCACACGTGCAACAAAGAATACCTCTCGCCATATTTTAGTAACAGGGCCCCCACTCTCTATTCCAGTATAATAGAACCGTCGTGGATTTGAGGTACCGGAAGCTATGGGTCCAACATTA
>CAYZUR010000165.1:0-4862 GCA_964481535.1 uncultured Spirochaetaceae bacterium
ATATATTTTATTACTTTAAAAAGATGAGAGAATTTCACAGTAGAGTCTCCTCTTAGATGAAGGTAAGAATATCATAGCTACTAATGCTTTACAATATGAGCAGGCCATGAGTGAATGAAGTCATTGGAGAAAAATTGAGAGGAAAGATAAGAAAACTATTTTGACCTCCCCACATTCATCCTCTATACTAAGAGTAGAAAGCCACCTATGATATGAATTGCATCGTATTGAAATAAGGAGAAGTAAGCAATGAACGAACGAACCATTGTTGCCACTGATTTATCTGATGCTTCATTTTTTATGGTAGAACACCTTTCACTACTGCACTCTCTTCATATTACCTCTATAGTATTACTTCAGTGTCCCGATTATAGTGAAGTTGCTAGTGAAGTATTTCCTTATATTGCCTCTATAGAGCAAGATGTATTAGAAAAACAAAAGAATATCCTCATCTCGTTTGGGTTTAAAGTAGAAGTAAGAATTTCCCCTGGAAATGCTGCAAGTGAAATTAATCGTATTGCTGAAGAACTCGATATTAATCTTGTAGTAGTTGGCTCTATGGGGCACTCTCTTATTGGAGGAGCCTTTTTAGGAGGTGTTGCCCACTCAGTGATGCTTCACACTACAAAACCTCTCCTTATTATTCGTCTTGCTTTGACTGATGAGGGCAAATTCACCCTTAACGAAATTTCCTCCTACTCACTCATTTCTCACATTCTGTTCTGCACTGATTTCTCTACCAATTCTGTTAGTGCATTCGATTCATTTCTTGTTAATGTGAGTTCTATAGAGGCTAAAAAAGTAACAATCATACACGTAATTGATGATAAACATCTTAACTATTATGGAAAAGATTCTATTAATGATATTACCACGATTGTTACACAACGACTTTCTGTTATGGTACAAAAAGTAAAGTCAGTTGGTATAGAGCATGTCAATTTAGTTGTTCGTATTGGAGAGGTGAATACACACCTTCTTGATTTTATAAAAAACGAAGAGGTAACACTTACTGTTCTTGGAACTGTAGGAACCTCATTTATTAAGGAATTATTAGGCGGAAGTGTGAGTCAATACGTGGCTCGCCACTCCCCGTCGCCAGTCTTTCTGATACCACAAGATTAACAAAAGGGTGGCTAATTTGACACTTTATTGTTAATATGTGATGATAGTGGAAGGAATTAAAGGAGTTTTTATGTATATAGCTATGATAAATATTCATGGACTAATGAGAAAAGACAATATCGAAATGGGGCGTGACGCTGACACAGGCGGTCAAACTCGGTATGTAGTAGACCTTGCAAAAGAGATCAGTAAGAATGAAGATATTTCCCTCGATATTTTTACCCGTAAGATTAACGACAAACGATTAAGTCGTGACTACAATAAGAAATTTGAAGAAATTAGTGAAAATGTGAAAATTGTGAGAATCAGTTGTGGTGGGAACCAATACATTCGTAAAGAAAAGCTATGGCCTTTCCTTGATGAAGCAGTTGATGCCCTAATTGAATACTTCATTAAAGAAAAAAGAATTCCAGATGCAGTTCACGGCCATTATTCTGATGGAGGGTACATTGCAAGTGAAATTGCAACCTACTTTAATATTCCCCTTATTTTTACAGGACACTCACTTGGAAGAAATAAACTAGAATATTTACGAAGCAACGGATTAACAGACGAAAAAATAGAAGATTATTATAATATTACTAAAAGAATAGATCAGGAAGAGAGAAACATCCGCTTAGCAGACTTAGTGATTACAAGTACTCACTACGAAAAGAATGAACTCTATAGTTCATATGAGAATAGAGACGTAGATAAATTTACTGTTATTCCACCTGGAGTAGAGCTCGATATCTTTTTCCCCTATTACCACTATGAAATAGCTTCTGCAACAATTTCAGAAGAGCAAAAATTAGCTCAATACAATATGGTGAGTGAAATTAATCGGTTTCTTATTAACCCAGATAAACCAATTATCTTAGCCTTATGTAGACCAGAGGCGAGAAAAAATATTGACACCCTCATCGAAATATTTGGAACAAGTCCAGATCTTCAAGCAATTGCTAATTTAGCAATATTTGCAGGTATCAGAGATGATATTAATGAAATGGAAGAGGGAGAGAAACAAGTACTCACCGATATGCTTCTTTTAATGGATAGATATGACCTGTACGGAAAGATGGCTATTCCTAAACACCACAATCCTCAAACAGATGTGCCTGAGTTGTACCGAATCGCTGCTTTGAAAGGGGGCTTGTTTATCTCAGCTGCGGCTTTAGAGAACTTTGGCCTCACATTCATTGAAGCAAGTAGTGTAGGGCTCCCTTTTATAGGGACAGATAAAGGTGGAGTTCAAGACATCTATAAGAACTGTCATAGTGGACTCCTTGTTGACATTGAATCAAATAAACATATTCATGATGCCATCAAGAAAATTCTTACAGATAAACCCACATGGGATGAACTCTCTAAAAATGGTGTTGAGAAAATTAGAGAAGTCTACAACTGGAATCACCATGTAGTGACGTATCTAGAAAATGTGAAACACGTTGTCGCAGCAAAAGAGAAGGAAATAGCAAAAAGTGCGAAAAAAACAAAATCTCTTGCAGCGAGGATGAAAAGCACAAACTATCTTCTTATGAGTGATATCGATAATACTCTCACAGGAGACGATGAAGGACTTAAGTCCTTAATTTCACTTATTGAGATGAACAAAGAGACCCTTGGATTTGGAGTTGCAACAGGAAGAAGTATAGAATCGGCAAAAGAGATATTACAGCAACAAAACATTGTTGATGTTGATATCTATATCACAAGTGTTGGCTCTGAAATCTACTACACAGATGCCCTTATTTTAGATAAAGGATGGGCCGCCCATATTCGAAGAAGATGGTATAAAATGAGAATAATGGATACCTTACAAGAAATTCCTGAATTAACACTTCAAACAGAAGATGGGGGAATAAGAGAGTTTAAGGTAAGTTATGATATAAAGAAGGGCTCAGATGTTGAATTACTTAAGCAACAAGTGAAGGATGCATTAATAGCAGCAAAATGTCCACATAATGCTGTTTTTTCCCATGACTCGTATCTCGATATTCTCCCATATAGGGCAAACAAAGGATTAGCACTTAAATATATCGCTTGGAAATGGGATCTTAAACCTTCAACAATTATAAGTGCAGGGGATTCTGGAAATGATAGAGATATGCTCATTGCACCATTTAAAGGGATTGTTGTTGCTAATCACGAACAATCCCTCGAGGATATAATAAAGAAAAAGAATATTTATCTAGCCAAAGCTTCTAATGCACAAGGCCTTATTGAGGGACTTATGCATCATAAAGTTGTAAGTAGCTGATTCATTGCATAGGTGAGAATTCCTTTATTCTTGTAATAAAGGAGTTCTGCCTGATTCTCTATCTTGCATAACACAGAAAATTTTTCTTTGCTGTTATCACCTCTAGTTAATGATACTTCAATAATTTGTTTGGGTTTAAGATTTTTATCAATATAAATATTAACAATCTCATTCCCTTTAATACCAAGAGTTGAAGCATTATTATTGTGAGTAAACTCAAGAGGAATAATTCCCATTCCAATTAAATTGCTCCGATGAATTCGTTCAAAGGACTGGGCAATAACAGCCTTAATTCCTAATAGATAGGTTCCTTTTGCGGCCCAGTCTCTTGAAGATCCTGTCCCATACTCTTTTCCGGCTATGATGATTAGAGACGTGTTTTCTTTTTTATATTGCATTGCTACATCGTACACGTAGCCTCTCTCATCTTGAGGGAATTTTGTGGTATAGCCACCCTCTTTGCCCCCGCCAAGCTTGTTTTTTAATCTGATATTAGCAAAAGTTCCCCTCACCATCACTTCATCATTTCCCCGTCTCGATCCATAGGAATTAAAATTCTCTATACTAATTCCTCTATTTTTTAGATACGTTCCGCTTGGGTAGGATGGATTAATTGCACCTGCTGGAGAGATATGATCTGTTGTAATGCTATCTTCAAAGAGGCCTATGATTCTCGATGAATAGATTGGAGTGATAGGTACTACTACTTCTCCAATTGAATCAAAAAATGGGGCTTTTTTTATGTAGGTAGACTTCTTATCCCAATTATAGGTAAGACTTTTTTCAACATCTAATGCTCTCCATCTCTCATCTCCATCTAAAATAGTATCATACACCCTTCTATAGAGCTCTTTTGTGATGTATTTGTTTTCAATTTCTTCAATCTCTTCTTTGCTTGGCCAGATATCATCAAGGTAGACATCAACTGAATTAAGATCTTTTCCAAGCGGTTCATGAAATATATCTTTTGTAATATTTCCAGCTATCGCATAGGCTGCAACGAGAAGCGGCGAAGCTAGATAGGAGCCTTTTACTTTTTGATGAATTCGTCCTGTAAAATTTCTGTTTCCAGAAAGAATAGCAGCTAAAGGAACTCCCTTCTCGTATGCCGCGTCGGCTATCTGTAGTAGAGGACCACTGTTTCCTATGCATGTTGTACACCCGTATGCATCAATATAGAATCCTAACTTTTCAAGGTAGGGAAGAAGCCCTGAGTGAGTTAAATATTCAGTGACCACTTTTGAACCTGGTGCAAAGCTTGTTTTGACATGAGGGGGAACTGTTAATCCCCTTTCTACTGCTTTCTTTGCTAATAGGCCAGCTCCTATCATCACCTTTGGATTACTTGTATTTGTACAGCTTGTGATTGCAGCTATTGCTATGCTCCCTGGAGTCATAGATTCAAAACTCTTACTTTCACTCGTGCGAAAATAAGGAGTTTGGGTGAGAGCGACATCTTTTAATGAAATCCTGTCTTGAGGTCTTGTGGGACCTGCAA
>CAYZUR010000166.1:0-4856 GCA_964481535.1 uncultured Spirochaetaceae bacterium
AGTTATTAGAAGGAATATGCACCGCTCTCCCCTCTATTCAGGAGAGATTGTAGGAAAGGGTCCCCGCTATTGCCCATCTATTGAAGATAAGGTTGTACGCTTTCCCGATAGAGACAGACACCAAATATTTGTTGAACCAGAAGGAATAGGGACACAAGAGTACTATTTAAATGGGGCCAGCTCCTCTCTTCCTGAAGATGTTCAACTCGCCTACATTCATTCGATTCCAGGATTAGAAGAAGCTATTGTTATGAGACCAGCATATGCTGTTGAATATGATTATATAGATCCTACCCTGTTATATTCATCACTTGAATCAAAACTTGTTAGTGGCCTATTTATAGCAGGACAAACAAATGGAACAAGTGGATATGAAGAAGCAGGCTGTCAAGGACTTATCGCTGGAATAAATGCTGTGAAAAAGTTAGAAGGGGAAAAGCCTCTCGTACTTAAAAGAACTGAAAGCTACACAGGGGTATTAATTGATGACTTAGTGACAAAAGGAACTAAAGAGCCGTATAGAATGTTTACC
This sequence comes from uncultured Spirochaetaceae bacterium, assembly GCA_964481535.1. GTDB lineage: Bacteria > Spirochaetota > Spirochaetia > Sphaerochaetales > Sphaerochaetaceae > SABI01. Next base: position 533 of record CAYZUR010000166.1, read on the forward strand.
TCTCGTGCTGAATACCGCCTCAATCTTCGTCACGATACTGCAGATCAACGTCTTACCCCGTATGCCTATGAAATAGGGTTGCAAGGGGAAGTCGCCATGGAGCGACTAGAGAAAAAAATCAAAGCTATCGATATGGTCAAATCCCTATTAGACAACAAAAAGATTGGAAACAAAAAAGCATCTGCTCTATTACTTCAAAATGATGTAACTCTTGATTCTCTTATTCCTGAGATTCCAGAATTACTCACCTTTGATCCAATTGTTACTTATCAAGCAGAACTCGATATTAAGTATAGTGGATATATACAGCGACAAGATAAACAAGTTGAGCGACATATAAAGATGGAGAAAATAGTAATTCCTCCAACATTTAATTATGATGAGGTAGACGGCTTTAGTGCAGAAGCAAAAGAGAAGTTTAAAGATATTCGCCCAACTACCCTTGGCCAGGCTGGAAGGATTTCTGGAATTCGTAATAGTGATATGGCTGTTCTTATGGTGCTCCTTTCAAGGAAAAATAAAAATCACAAGGAAGATTAATGATGAATAAGAAACTCTTAATAGATGGACTTGAGGAGCTCAATATTTCTTTAGCATCATCTCAAATAGTACAATTAATTAAGTTTGAAAAAGAAATTAGTGTGTTTAATGATCTTTATCGCCTTGTGAATGCAAAAGATGATGAGTTAATCATTAAACACTTTTTAGATTCTCTTGCTCCTCTTCCTATTATCACCTCTCTTCTACAAGAGAAAGAGAGCCCCCTTCGATGTGCAGATATTGGCTCAGGCGGAGGGTTTCCTGCAATTCCTCTTGCTATTGCCCTTGAATCTACTTCTTGGTCTTTAATTGAGAGAAGTAAAAAACGATGTGGTTTTTTAGAGAATGCGGTAGCTTCTTGTAACCTTTATAATCGTGTTGAGGTTATAGATAAAGACCTAAAAGAAGTACGTCAAAAGTATGAATTAATCACATTCAGAGCTTTTGCATCAATCAATGATATTCTCACCCACCTGCAAACTATCATAGCCGATGATGGTGTTATTTGTGCTTATAAAGGAAAGGTTGAAACCACACTTGATGAGTTGCAATCAATTGGTAATGTTGTAGGAGATGAGGAAAGTGGTATTGCCGGTCCTTTTTCGTATTCGATTAAGCCTGTCACTGTACCTTTTTTAGATGCCGAACGGCATGTGTTATTATTATCATTAATGAAAAAAGGGGAGTAGATGACATCTTCAATAAACGCATTCCAAGCTATGTTGCTTGGAGCAGTTCAAGGAATTACAGAATTTCTTCCGGTCTCTAGTTCTGGGCATCTCATTCTTGCCCGCCATTATTTTAACATCCCTGAAGTTCCTCTCCTTTTTGATGTCTATCTTCACGTTGCAACGCTCATTGTTGTCTGTTTTTTTTATAGAGCAACCATTATCTCAATGGTAATGGCTCTCATTCATTTCGTTGCAAAAAAAATGGATTATGTAGATAAGGTATACCTACGATATTTTATCACAATAGTAGCTGCTACTGTGATAACAGTTATTGTAGCCCTTGTATTACGAAGCGTAACAAGTGATCAGCCAGGTGTTATCTTTGTAGCTCTTATGATGATACTTACCGCAACTATACTTTTGTATCGACCTAGTAAAGGGAAGAAGTTAAATAAAGATTTTAAAGACTTAGGTCTATCGAATGCCCTAATTGTAGGTGTTGCACAAGGGTTTGGTACGTTACCTGGGATTTCCCGCTCTGGTATTACTATTAGTTCAGGACTAATCAGTGGAATGAAGAGAGAAGTCGCAGGTGAGTTTGCTTTTATCCTTTCTATCCCTGCAATCCTTGGAGCTTTAGTCCTTACGTCACTTGATTATAGTGTGGGCACTCAGACAATCTCTTTTGTAGCTGTAGCTTCGGGAAGTATTATTGCCGTAATTACGGGATTCTTTTCTCTAAAAATGTTATTATGGATGGTAAAGAAAGCAAGGCTTTGGATATTCAGTATATATCTTGTCATTGTAAGTGTTACGATACTTATTACATCACTATAGTGGTGTAAGTGGAGGGGTGAGTTACGTGAAAGTAAGAACAACGATATCAACAATATGTGCCATTTTGTTCACTTTGATCAGTGCCCTTCTTTTTCTCCCTTTTTTTGCTCCATCTTCTGTTATCAACAATATCCCTGGATATAATTATGTTGAATTAGCTTCTCAATTTTTACATCAACACATATATATTGCACTTTTATCAGAGAGGGTAAATCTCTATATTATCCCATCCATTTCTCTCTTCTTTGCCCTATTTTTTGTAATAGCTCGTAAATCGATTAGTTTTTGGTGGATGGTTCCTTACAGTATTATTTTTTATTACACGTTCTATATTTTCTCACAGCTTATCAGTAAACAATCTCAACCCTATATTATTATGAATCGATTCAATCAAGCACCTATTATGGCCCTTATTTTAATGATTCTCCTCCTGCTCTTAGAACTGACTATCTACATTTTATTTACTATTGTTTCTGTGAAAATTCATAATAAAGCTAAAATTAAGAGAAAGAACACCAATAGAAAAGTAATGCGGAAAAAGAAGTCAAAAAAAGAAGTAGCAACCGTTGCTGCGAAAAACACAATAGCAATTGAAGAAGAAAGAAAAAATAAAGAAGTTCTTCCTAAAGCTAAAAAATCTGAATCACTAGAATTCCCAAAAGTTTCTAAGGTCCCTTCTCTTAAAACAATTAAAGAGAGCGATAGTCCCTCTAATGAGATGTATTTTGGTAAATTAAGCAGACTCCCGGATAAAACGCTTGTCCTTACAAATACCCCACTTGCTTCAGTTGAAGATGAAGAAGTGATTGAGAAAAAAGAACATTTAGGGGCATTAAAACGAAAATTGAAATTGGATGAGAAAACAAAAGATTTCTCGAAACCCACTTCAGTTCCTCCTCCTTATGCAAAAAAAGAAGAAGAATCTGAAGATTTTATTCCACAAAATATTTTTCAAGCAATAAAAAAGGAAAAAGCAGCACCTGTCAAACCTGATGTTGTTTTATATACAGAACCTATTAAAGAAAAAGCTTCTGTTGTAGAGAAACCTATTGTTGAAGAAGAAGAGGTCATTACACCTACAGATGATGATATAGATTACATCAGTGGGGTAGGTGGGCTAGTTACTACAGTGGAGCCAACTTCAGCTCTTCTTAGTCGAAAGAGCATAGCGTATCAGGCACCAACTGAAGAGTTGTTAGATTCATATCCTAACCACACAAGTGATGTTGACCAAGATACTATTGATGCTGGGAACAATTTAATGGAGACGCTTCGACAATTCAAGATAGAAGCAAAAGTCTCAGCAATAGTAAAAGGTCCAACTGTGACAATGTATGAACTCACCCTTGCTCCCGGTGTGAGAGTGAGTTCAATAAGTAATCTTGCTGATAATATTGCTATGGAACTCGCTGCCAGGCAAGTTCGTATTGTGGCTCCCATTCCAGGCAAACAAGCTGTTGGAATTGAAGTTCCAAATGCGACCCGTTCAATTATTGGATTCAAAGATATTCTTAGTAGTGTAGATCTACATAAAACACCTCACCTTCCTATGATTTTAGGACGAAAGATTACAGGTGAGCCTGTTGTAATGGATCTCACTCGAACACCTCATCTCCTTATTGCAGGAGCTACAGGATCTGGTAAGAGTGTATGTGTTAACTCTCTTATCTGCTCCCTCTTATATTTTAAATCTCCTAAAGATGTGAGACTTATTCTTGTTGACCCAAAAATTGTTGAACTGAGAATTTACAATGGTATTCCCCATCTTCTCACCCCTGTTATTACAGAACCAAAGAAAACAATTAAAGCTCTTGAGTTCTGTTTATTTGAGATGGAGAGGCGTTATAAACTGTTAAATAACCTTGCAGTGAGAAATATTGGAGCATATAATACAAAGCTTGCTCATAAGAAGATAGCAAGAGAGAAACTTCCATACATTGTGGTGGTCATTGATGAATTTGCAGATATTATGACAACTGTTGGTAAGGAGTTAGAAACACTTCTTGCTCGTCTTGCTGCAATGGCACGGGCTGTAGGTATCCACCTTGTTCTTGCCACTCAGCGCCCTAGTGCTGATGTAATCACAGGAATTATTAAGTCGAATATTCCAACTCGAATTGCCTTTACTGTATCGGGCCAAGTTAATAGTAGAATCATCATAGATGAAGTCGGTGCAGAGAAACTCCTTGGTGGTGGAGACATGTTGTTTGTTCCTAGCTGGGAGCCCAATTCAACTCGGATTCAAGGAGCATTTTTATCAGATGACGAGGTTGAAA
>CAYZUR010000167.1:0-4849 GCA_964481535.1 uncultured Spirochaetaceae bacterium
TGGATGTCTCTATCAATCTTCCTAATAGAGGACCAACTGATAATATCTTAGCATTCCCAATTGCAAGTGTTCTTGTAATTGTCGCAGTTATTCTCCTTTTTCTATTCGTAAAAGAGAATAAAAGTGGAAATGTAGAAGCTGCAGCAAAAGAAAAAGTCCCTATTATCAATTCTCTCAAACAAATATTTGCTGAAAAAGACAAGAGTGCTTTCTATGTCTTAATGTCACTATTGTTTTGGTTTATTGGGTATCAGGGAGTTCTTCCATTTGTAGGAAAATATTCTATTGAAATACTACAAACATCTAAAGCTAATGCAGCGCTTGCTGCTGGAATGGTTGGAATTGCGTATGCACTTTTTGCAATTCCTAGTGGTATTCTTGCCCATAAGACTGGAAGAAAGAAGACTATACGATTCGCCCTTGTTGCACTTGCCTTAGTACTTCTTCTTATATATGCTCACAGCATCTTCATGGTAAATGATAGCATCTCAGGGAGTTTGAGAATGTTGAGTTTCTGGATTTTGATGTTCTTCTTTGGAATGTTTTGGGTAACAGTTGTAACCAACTCATTCCCTATGCTCTGGCAGATGGCTGATTATTCTAATATGGGAATTTATACAGGACTCTACTACTTCTTTAGTCAACTCGCCTCTATCATAGCGCCTCCTATCACAGGGGCTCTTATTGATATCTTTGGATATGGGTCTCTGTTTGTTTTTGCTGCGGCCTGTATGATGGTTGCTTTTGTATTGATGAGCAAAGTAACACGAGGTGAAGTATCTGATGTTGCTGTGTCTGCTTTATAAAAGGTAGCTAAACTTTTTTATACTGTAAAACAGTGTGTGATTGGAATTAATCTACGTAATTTTTGTATTGTACAGGGAGAGTTCTAGAGATAGAGCTCTCTTTCTTACTATAAAAAAACACCGCTTAATTGCGGTGTTCTTAAAAGATAATGTGTTTACTATTTATTTACTCTTTCAAGATATTCTTTAGTTTCAGTATTCACTAAAATCTTTTCACCTTGCTTGATGAATATTGGGACCTTTACTACAAGTCCTGTCTCTGTTGTGACGTTTTTGGAAGCTCCATTAACGGTATCACCTTTAATAGCTTCTTCTGCTTCAGCTACTTCAAATAGTACTTTTGGTGGGAGCTGAATTTCAAGTACGAGTTTCTCCCAAAAAGTTACTCGGTATGTTTCTCCATCTTTCATGAAGAATTGATAATCTGGGAACGCTAACATTGGAACTTCAATCTGTTCATATGTTTCTGCGAACATAAAGTGGAAGTGTTCTCCATCATTATAAAGATATTGGCAATCTTGATCATCAACTGTAATATCTTCAGCATTATCTTGTGTTTTCATCGTTTCTCTAAGAGATTGACCAGTTGAAGGGCTTTTTAATTTCAGCCGCACAAATGCAGAACCTTTTCCAGGGTTCACAAATTCTCTATCAATGACAATAAAAGGTTGTCCTTTTATTAAAAGTGCAGTTCCTTTTTCAATCTGGCCCGCTTTAATCATGTATTACCTCATTTAATAAAATATAAATATCCTAACGAACGCCGATTAGCATATCAGATAGTTGGAATAAAATCAAATCCTCCAAACTATTACATCCTAGTTGTACCATAAGGAGTCTATCAAGGCCAATAGCTACACCCGATGATTGTGGGTATGTTGAATCAAAGATATCAGCAAACGAATAATCAATATCTGGAATCACATCCCCTGTGATATTCCTCTCACTGACTAACTTTGCATATTCTTTTTGATAGAACGCTTTCACTCTTTCTTTATCTATTTCTTCATCATAACAGTTTGCAATCTCTACACCCCCAATATACATCTCCCATCTCTTACGGTAAGGAGTGTGTGGTATGCCCTTTGCTAAACAATCAATTTGTTGAGGGTATTGAGTGAGGATGACAGGTTTATGTTTTGGTAGGTTTGGTTCAACAAAGGTGAGAAAGATTCTGTGGAAGGTATCTTCCCAGCTCTCTATTTGCTGAGGGAGAGATAATCCTAAATCAATTGCAGCTTTTCTAATTTTTTGGATAGATTGAAGATGATCAAGGTCAATATGTGCATATTTTTTTGTAGCTTCATTTACACTCATTTGTATAAAAGGAGGAAGGGCATACTCTGGAGTCCCTTTTAAGGAACTCATCCTTAAAAGTTCTTCTGTTATCCCTATTGAATCAGTATCATCTGCACCAATAGTATAGTACTCAAGCATTGTAAATTCGATATTGTGATGAATTCCTAATTGTTCTTTATTTCTAAAACATTTAGATATTTGATAAATACTCTGATTTACTTCTTTAAGAATAGGTTTCATGAATATCTCAGGAGAAGGGACTAAATAGAGCTCTCGGCTTCTGTTTATATCACTGATGTATTGAGTTGCAAAGTTTGCAATTGTGGACTCAGGAATAAGGGTTGGAGAAAGAATTGGAGTTGAAACTTCCAAATAGTTGTTTTTTTCAAAAAAGAGTCTAATGAGTTTAGTTAATTCACTACGTGCTATAATTGCTTTCTTATCCATGAAGATGACTATAGCCCACTATTTTATTCTATGTAAAGATTGATGATATGGACATTCGCCTTGTCCTTTAAGTATAATCGTATAAGATGAAAAACTTAGATTATCAAGAAGATGACATTATATATGCCCTCGCGACTCCTCTAGCCCCTAGTGCCCTTGCTATTATTAGAATAAGCGGTCAAGGGTGTAAAGAACAATTAGCCCCCTATTTTTCAAAACCAAAAGCCTTATTGGAAGGGAAAAGTCACACATTAGTACATGGAAAGCTTCTTTCTTTTAAAAAGGGTGAAACTATTGATGAAGTTCTTTTATCCCTGTTTAATAAAAAACGAGGATATACCGGACAAGAAAGCATTGAGATAGCTTGCCATGGAAGTTTGTTTGGAATTGAATCGATATTTTTCCTTTTGTCAGAGATAGGATTTAGAAGTGCAAGTCCTGGAGAGTTTACTTTTAGAGCATTTAAAAATGGAAGAGTTGACCTTACTCAAGCAGAAGCTGTTATGGAAATAGTCCATTCTCACTCTCACAAAGCACACTCCCTCGCCCTAAATCGACTTGAAGGAGATCTTTTTAAGAGGATGGATTCTTTAAAGAGCCTTACCCTCAATGCAATGAGTTCCATTGAAGTGCAACTTGATTATGCTGAAGATGATTTTTCTGATGAAGTGTTGTTCCCATTTGATATAATTAATGAAGTAAAAGATTCAATTGATTCACTCATAGAAACCTACTCTGTTGGGAAAATGTATAAAGAGGGGGCACTTGTTGTCCTTGCTGGTTCTACCAATGCAGGAAAGTCGACACTCTTTAACTTACTAATGAAAAGTGAAAGATCAATTGTTTCATCTATTCATGGGACAACACGAGACTTTATTGAAGGGCATACGGTAATAGGTGGATTTCCTATTACCCTATTTGATACAGCAGGATTAAGAGATTCTTCTGATGCTATAGAGATGGAAGGGATAAAAAGAAGTCGCTATTTAGTCGATAAATCTCATGTAATTATCTTGCTTGTTGATGGAGATGAGGCAGAGCTACAAATGAGTGAACACCTCGACATCATTGATGACCCTCGATGTATCACAGTCTATAACAAAAGTGATATTGCAACCCGTTCTATCCCAGAAGGAGCATTGGCCATTAGTGCTAAAAACGGACAAGGATTTGGAAAGTTAGAAGAGCTCATCCTTGCTAAAATCAAAAAAGATATGCCTCTCCTTCAAGGAGATTCAATTATTATTGAATCAAAAAGGCAGCGTGATGAACTTATCGTAACATCTAAAGCCCTTAGTAAAGCACTTGAAATGGCAAATGAATCTGTTCCCCTTGACCTTATTGCAGTAGAAGTACAAGAAGCTCTCTCTGCTTTAGGAGAATTAACTGGAGAAGTCACCTCTTATGATATCCTCGAACAAATATTCAGTGGATTTTGTGTAGGAAAATAAATACATGGATTATGATGCAATTGTAATTGGAGCGGGACATGCTGGGATTGAAGCATCTCTAGCATTAGCTCGACTTGGGAAAAAAACAATACTTATTACTCAAAGCTTAGATGCAATAGGGCGGCTCTCTTGTAACCCTGCAATCGGTGGCCTTGCTAAAGGCAATATTGTGAGAGAAATTGATGCTCTTGGTGGAGAGATGGGTCATCTAATAGACTCTTCAATGATTCAGTTCAGAGTGCTCAATAAACGTCGAGGACCAGCTGTGCAAGCACCTCGTGCTCAAGCAGATAAATTTTCGTATCATCGACTTGCAAAAGAGACGCTAGAAAACCAATCGAACCTCCATGTCTTTCAAGATACGGTAGTTGATCTCATAATTGATGAAGCAAAGCGTGAGATTATTGGGGTTGTCACAGAGAGAGGAAATAAGATAAGTGCAAAAGTAGTAGTTCTCACAACAGGAACCTTTATGGAAGGAAAAATCTTTATTGGAGAATATGTTACTTCCTCTGGTCGCCTAGGAGAACCTGCAGCGTTGGGACTAGGGCCAGCATTAAGAAAGAAAGGATTCAGAGTCGATCGTCTCAAAACAGGAACCCCTGCAAGGGTGAATGGCTCTTCTATTGATTTTTCAAAGATGGAATTGCAGGAAGGGGATGAATTAATGATGCCCTTTAGTTTTGATTATAGTGAAGTTCATCGTCCTTCTCTCCCTTGTTATATTACATTTACTAATGAAAAAACTAATGAAGTTATTATAAGGAATATTCACCGCTCTCCACTCTATTAAGGATAGATTGTAGGAAAGGGTCAACTCTATTTCACATATATTGAATAGAAGGA
>CAYZUR010000168.1:0-4843 GCA_964481535.1 uncultured Spirochaetaceae bacterium
ACAAGATTGATTCCTATGTAGTCTATTGAAATGAATTTTGAAGTATTTGTATTAGGAACAAGTGGTATGATGCCCCTTCCAGGAAGATTTCTCACTTCTGCCTTAGCAAGACGAGAGGGAGAGCTCTTTTTATTTGATTGCGGAGAGGGAACTCAAATTTCCTTGAAGATGCTCAATCTTAAATGGAAAAAGATTAATGCAATCTTTATTTCCCATATGCATGCAGATCATGTAACAGGGTTACCTGGCATGCTTATGCTTTCAAGCCAAGTTGATAGAACAGAACCTCTTTATATTTATGGTCCCCATAAGTTAAAAGAGTATATTGACCAAACTCGAAGATTACTCGATATGTACATTAACTACGAAATTATCGTTAAAACTGCAGAACCAGGCATTCTCGTTGAAACAGATGATTACACCATAGAAGCGTTTCCTCTTTATCACACCAAACCATGTGTTGGCTATACGATGAGAGAGAAGATGCGTCCTGGTGTATTTCATCCCCAAAAAGCAATCGACTTGGGTATCCCTAAGGGGCCATCTTGGTCTCTCCTTCAAAAAGGGGAGAATGTGTTATTAGAAGATGGAACTCTTATTACTCCTGATATGATATTAGGAGAGAAGAGGGTTGGCAGAACTTTCAGTTATGTAACTGACACCTTATATCATCCATCTATTGCCAATTATGTAAAACATGCAGACCTGTTATTGTGTGAAGGGATGTTTGATGAATCCTTAATCGAAAGTGCCATTGAGAAAAAGCATATGACAAGTAAGCAAGCCGCCCAAATTGCGTATGATGGCGAAGTAAAGAAAATGGGATTATTCCACTACTCACCCCGTTATTCTAATAAAGAATTAAAACTTCTCCTTAAAGAGGCACAGCAAACGTTTACAAATACATTTCTTGCAAAAGATAGAGATTATATTAAATTGGAATTAAAAGATTAATTAGACTGATTCAAATCCTATGATACTATCAGTTGCTTGTTCTGTTGCAAGTTCTAAAGCAATATGAACTTCTGATAATAAGAGATTAGAATCTGCATTTTCTTCACCTAACGAAGTAAATCCAACTGAGAAAGAATGCTCTGGATAGAGTTTTTTTATACTCTTCATAGAACTTGCAATACTCATTTGGGATTGCCTATATGAATAGAAAGGATAGATAGCATTGATGTTTTCATTATCATCCACATATACATGTGCAAGGTGATCAAGTCTCTCTATCATCGTATCTGTTATGGAAGAATCATATATTGTATCTAATTTTTGAACAAAAATTGCTACACTCAATGGATAGTTGTGTGTAACAGCAGATTCAATTTCTTCTTCTAATCTACTCATCAATGAGTCCTCTACTGTTTGAGTGAGTTCGCTATAATGATCGAGATCTACAGGGGTACTTTTTTCGATTGGTTCAAGGAGGGACGCAATATCAGATCCTCTATGGATACTAAAAGGATATGCACTAAAATCTACTTCTCTGTCGAGATACGTTGGTGTAGATAATACGATTTCTTCTTTTTCAACAAATGCTGTCTCTTTCACAACGGTTATTGGTACAGGGTCTTCTAAGAGGAATGCCACATCTTCATTATATGGAGGAGCTACAGTCTCAAGGGAAGTAACATAAGGAGTTTCTACTGGAGAAACTGTTTTGTTAACAACTGATGCTTGTATAGGAGATGGTTGAACCTGATCAGTCTCATCGAGTCGGATTGGTGTTTTTTCTTCATCAGGAAGATTGTATAAAGGAGCCGTAATAGCATCTCGCATGAGTTCATCATCTTTACTTGAAGTGGCAGGTATGTATACTGGGGCTAAAACTAAAGATATTATTGTTAAGAGCAATCCTATAATAATAGGGAGCAATCGTACTAATAATGCATACAATTCGTTCATATCTATGTTGTACAATGGGATAAGGTAGTAATAAAACAAATATGTTGAAGAAGCGAGGATAACACTACTTATAATTATCGTAACAATAATTGTGGTAATTGGCCTATTTTCACTTTTAGCTCTCATATTCTTTTTTTATTAATCCTTCGGCAGTACGGTAATGAACACATAGAAGAACACCGCCTTTTTGATATATAATGCATTATAACTGGTTGGAACAAGTATGACAAGGAATTATATGGGTAAGTTTCTGTTTAGTCTCTTAATAACCTCATTAATTCTCTTTTTTCTCCTTCAATCTGTATTTGGAGAGAATGGGTTAAGGGAAAACGAGTATATTAAGAGAAAAATTGTTGCAAATGAAGAGCTATTAACTGAAAAAAAGAATATCATTAAAGATTTAGAGGAGAAAGTAGACATTGTTAGTACTTCTCAACACATCATAAATGTCATGAATAAAGTTGGGTATGCACCTATTACGCAAACTTCATATATCTTTCAATATGAAAAACCTTATATCGATGAGGATATTGATGTTCCTACACAAACAAAAGAAATCATCGTACTCACAATTCGTATGTCATTCTTTATTTCTGTGAGTACAGCATTTGTATTGAATATATTGATTTTTGTTTTTATCACCACACGTAAGAAAAGAGAACGTAAGAAAAACGATACACATAAAAAAACCGATAAAACAATAGGAGATTCTGGTGAGCCGTATACTATCTATTAATAATAAAGAGAGTGAAGCTCTCGTGATAGAGCATTTACGAAATGGTGAAATAGCGATTCTTCCTTGCGATACTATTTATGGTATAGTAGGGATGGTTCCAATTTCTAAAGAAAAAATTCAAGCTGTTAAGGGAAGAAGTGAGACTAAAAATTTTATCCAATTAGTAACTTTAGATATGGCTCTCTCTCTTAGTTCTACCCATTTAAGTGAATTACTTCTTTCTTATTGGCCTGGACCCCTTACTCTTATTGTAGAGACAAAAAATGGAGGGTCACTGGCTTTGCGAGTTCCCAACGATCCATTGTTGCAATCAATTATCACCTCCCTTAATGCCCCTATATATAGTAGCAGTGTAAATACCTCAAATGAAGAAACTATTCACGATTTTTCTGAAATAGTGATTAAGTTTCATGATAGAATCCCGCTTTTTTTAAAAGGATCTAATACACAAGGGACTGTTGCCTCTACAATTCTTGATGTAAGAAAAAATCCCTATACTCTTATACGAAGCGGTGTGGTAGAGGTTTCTTCACTACTTGCTGGTAAATAATAGAAAAAATGGTTTCTTTACATGCAAATGTCAATTTATGACATGAATGTTACTTTTTAACTATTGCGCCGACTCAATACCTGTCATACCATACATATGGAGAGATTAATATGTATGAATTTCCTCCATATGCTATTATTTTAATAGTATATTATTTCTATTCACAAAGGAGTTGGATATGAAAAAAGCTATGGTATTTATGATGGTGTTACTTGTAATAAGTACATCGGTATTTGCACAAGGTGCTCAAGAAAGTGCAAAAGATTTTATCGGACTTGCTATGCCTGAGACACACGTCGAAAGATGGCAAATGGATGGGGCAGCACTTAAAGCCGCCGCTATTGCAGCTGGGTACGACGCAGAAACTACCTATGGTGATGCTGACCAAACAAAACAGAATGCTCAAATTTCTGACTTTATCACAAAAGGTGCAGATATTCTCATTATTGGTTCAGTAAATGAGGGTGTTGCTACCGCTGTTGCTGATGCAAAAAGAGACGGAGTAGAAGTAATTGCGTATGACAGATTGATTACAGGAAGTGATCAATACGACTATTACATTACATTTGATAACTTTAAAGTTGGACAATTCCAAGGAAAAGCAATTGTAGAAAACCTTAAACTTGCTACAGCTACAAAAGCTAGCCCAAAATACATTACTCTATTTGCAGGATCACCTACAGATAATAATGCATTCTTCTTTTTTGATGGTGCTATGAGTGAACTCAAACCTTTTGTTGACAAAGGTGTATTAAAGATTGTAGGACCTGCTCCTCTTTCTTCAGCTGATACAGCTAACTTCACCAGAATTGCAACAGAAAACTGGAGAGCAGACTTAGCAAAACAAAGAATGGAAAACCTACTCAATGGTGATGCTAAAAGTTATAAACTTGATGCAGTATTAGCTCCTAATGACACTCTAGCTAGAGCAATCATTGAAGCATTACTTACTGATGCTAAATACAGAACAGCTCTTCCTGTTGTAACAGGACAAGATGGAGAAGTCGCAAGTATTCAGTTCATCAAAGATGGCAAACAAACAATGACAGTATTTAAAGATACAAGAAACCTTGCAAAAGCAGCTATTCTTTTAGCAGATGCAGTACTCAAGGGCGAAACACCTAATATCCCAGGTGCAAGACTTGATACTAAAACATATGATACTGGCAAAAAAGTAGTAAAATCGTATCTTCTAGAACCTGTAAATGTAACTAAAGACAACTACATGGAAGTAATGATCGATAGTGGATATTACAAAGCTGACCAAATTCGTTAAAAGTATACACCTTAAATAAGTGAATACAATCGCGACCTTAAGACATGTGTTTTAAGGTCGCACTATAGGTGTAAGCGATGGAACATGATTATATTTTAGAAGTAAAAAACATTACAAAAGATTTCCCTGGAGTCAGAGCTTTAGATAACGTAGATTTTAAAGTCAATCGAGGTGAAATCCATTGTCTTGTAGGAGAAAATGGAGCTGGTAAATCTACTCTCATGAACGTTGTTAGTGGTGTATATCCTAAAGGAACGTATGATGGTGAAGTAGTATTTCAGGGAAAAGTCACCCACTATAAGAGTACAAAAGATAGTGAATTAGATGGACTTGCCATTATTCACCAAGAACTTACCCTCTCTCCATACCTGTC
>CAYZUR010000169.1:0-4830 GCA_964481535.1 uncultured Spirochaetaceae bacterium
CCACCAGTTATCATAACTTCTTTATTGCCCATCACTACTATTGTGTATCCTAATTTTTTGCTCAAATCATGCATATTAATCATACAGTTGACTCCTTGAATTCTTGTTGCAATCGTGTTTTTTCTTGTTTACTAAATTTAATTATTGTTGTTACTACAGTTCCAGACGGGGAACTTGTGATAGTAAACTCATCAGAAACTGATTTTACATTAGGTAATCCCATTCCAGCTCCGAAGCCAAGGGACCTGATCCATTCATTTGCTGTGGAGAATCCTTGTTCCATTGCTTTTTCCACATCCTCAATTCCAGGGCCGCTATCTTGGGCTGTAATAATTACTTCACCAGGTCCATACTCAGCAGTAATATTTCCCCCTACAGAGTGGACAGCAATATTTATTTCTAATTCATAACTCGCAATTGCTGCTTTTCTAATAGTTCTTGGAAATACATCCATCTGTTTTAATTGTTTTTTAATTTCTGTAGAGGCAAATCCTGCATTTTCAAAGTCATGCTGCATAATAGGGAATGTTTGAATCTCTCTTGTGAGACCGTTACTGACTTTGGTTGTTTTAATCATTCTTTCAAGATTCTCTACTTCATGGTTTATCTCCCAAAGTAATCTTGTTGAGATATCTCTTGTAGTTACCATTCCTACTATCTCTTTATGTTTAGATAACACAGGAAATCTGTGATAGCGATAGCGATCAAAATAACTGATTGCAAATGAAACAGGCATATCCTCTTCAAGGACTATGAGTTGTTGACTCATATGCTTTTCAACTTTCTCTTCTATATACCCATAATCTAATGCTCGTATGATATCATCCATACTCACTATTCCAATGAGCCTTTTTTGTTGTACTACAGGAACTCCTGTAATAGATTTGTTTCTCATTAAATGCTGCACTTCTCTCAACGTAGCATCTCGAGTTACCGTGATGATATTTTTTGTCATCACATCTTTTACTTTTAAACGATAAATGAGTTCTAGAATCACATTTGGTGAATTGTATGTATTAATAGGTATCGCTTGCATATATGGTGAGTATACAACAGAAGACTATAAAACATAAAGCTATTTTAAAACAAATGAATCTTTGAGATAAGCATTCAACTCTAAAGAGAATACTTCACTTATAAGAAAATTGACATTGGATGAATGATTCACTATGCAACTAATAATTATATATAATACCAAATGGAAAAATATACATCTATTGGACATAAAATTGCGATATTAAACAGGTATTCACAAACCTACTTCTCTGAAGCATTAAAAGAATTTGACATTCATGGAGGAGGGCAGATTCGGATACTGATGACTTTGGCAAAGAACTCTAATGGAGTATCGCAAGAGTCTTTAGCTAAGATTCTCATGGTAGATAAGGCAAGTATCTCTCGAGTGATCCGACCTCTCATTAGCAATGGTTTGATTGAGAGAAAAACGAATCCTCAAGACCAAAGAGCATATCTCATACAACTGGCAGATTCAATTCAGGATAAAATCCCCTTTATTTTTGAGAAAGCAAGAATGTGGTCTCAAATTCTTACTAAAGGAATGAGTGAACAAGCGTGTGCTCAATTGTATGCCTCACTTGAAATACTTGATACCAATTCGACCTCTTATCTTAAAGGAGAATCACTTGAGAAAGAAGAATAATCTAATTGAAGGTCCTATTACTCCAACTCTTATAAAAATGGCAGGAGGGATGTTTTTTGGACTTCTTGCCATGTCAGCATTTAATGCTGTTGATACATATTTTGTTGGGCAGTTAGGTATTTCTGAACTAGCAGCTATGGGTTTCACATTCCCCGTTGTCATGGTATTGAGCTCTATTTCTCTTGGGTTAGGGATAGGGCTTTCTTCGACCGTTTCTAGAGCAATTGGAGCAGGAAACCATCACAAAGTCCAACGATTAACAGCTGATGGGATTGTGTTGGCAGTATTGGTAGTAATTGTTCTTGCTATCATAGGTGTGTCAACAATACGTCCTCTTTTTGCGATGCTCGGGGCAAGTGAAACTACCTTAATTCTTATTCATAATTATATGATTATATGGTATTTTGGACTTCCTTTCGTCGTGATTCCCATGGTTGGTAACAATGTGATTAGGGCTACAGGAGATACATTAACGCCCTCTATGATTATGATCGTATCTTTTGTAGTAAACATTATTTTAGATCCACTTCTTATATTTAGGATTGGTCCTTTCCCAGCTATGGGAATAGCTGGAGCTGCTCTTGCAACAGTTATAGCTCGATTTGCTTCTTTCACCTTTTCTCTTTACATATTAATATTTAGAGACAAAATCCTCACTTTCAAAAAGGCTTCTCTAAGAGAGGTTTTTGAAAGTTGGAAAGAAATAGCTTTCGTTGGAATACCTGCTGCATTAGTTCAAGTAATAACCCCTCTCTCTTTGGCCGTCATTACACGATTATTATCTCAATTTGGTGAGCCTGTTGTTGCTGGCTATGGTGCTGCTACAAGAATTGAAATGTTGATTCTTATCGTTCCCAATGCCTTAGCGACAGTGATGGCTCCTTTTGCAGGGCAGAATTGGGGAGCCGGTAAAATTGAAAGAATTAAAAAGGCAGCTAAGATTTCTAGTCTAATCTCACTTGCTTGGGGAGGGTTAATGTTTGTATTTTTACTATTTTTTGCAAATCCAATTCTTTCGCTTTTTAATCCTAATCTCACAATTATAGATGCTGGGGCTTCATATTTAAAGATTGTTGGAATTAGTTATGGATTTTTGGGGATATTACTTGTAGCAAGTCAAAGTCTGAATGGTATTAATAAACCTCTACACTCGTAAAAACAAAGTCAGATACAACAATTGAGGAGGAAGAGAATGGCACGGACGAAATCGATGACAACCATTGAAACTGAGATTGCTGAATCAAAAAAAATTGTAATCAGAACCAAGGCAAAGTATGAAGCCACCATTGCTAATTTGGAAGCAGTTATGGCAAAAATAGATGAATACATTTCCAAAGATCTCTTGAACGCTTTTAAAAAAAGTTACAAGTCCTATGATGTCGTAATGAGATACCTGAAAGAAGGCTTAAGATCGTGAGAAACTACCCTCATATTTATTTGAGTGGGAAAATTTCAGGAAGTTAAGGATTTATATCTTATTTCATTGAAACCAAAGATTAGCTCCTGAGAGTATATTGTTAAAAATGTGTTAATATTCTTTTAATGTTGTCCCTATATCTTGCAAGTATGGAATCTCATTGATAATGTATTATTATGAATAATGATATACAGATTTTGGTAGTAGAGGATGATGGTGATATTCAAGAGCTGATATGCCATCATCTTGAAAAAGAGGGATTTCGTACAATTCGTATCTTTGATGGCGAGGGTGCCTTACAGATTGTAAAAAAACATCGTGTTGATTTAATTCTTCTAGATTTGAATTTACCTAAAGTTAGCGGCATAGAGGTTCTTAAAACAATACGATATTCCTATAACATGAACACTCATATCATTATAGTATCAGCAAGAACTGATGAAATAGATATCATTACAGCTTTGGAACTAGGCGCAGATAACTATCTCCCTAAACCATTTAGTCCTAAAGTTCTTGTTGCTAATGTAAAAGCTTTATTAAGACGTTCAATTGCAGAAAAAGAATCAGATTCTCAAGATATTGAAAATCATATCGAGATAGGGGATTTGTTTATCGATTTACTTCGGTATGAAGTAAGATACAATGAACAGATAATTGCGTTAAGTGCAACTGAATTTTCATTGCTTTCTTTTTTAGCCTCTTTTCCAGGAAGAGTCTTTACTCGAAATCAAATCATCTCTAAATTAAAAGGAGATGATTATCCTGTTACTCAGCGCTCTATCGATGTTCAAATTGCTTCATTAAGACGAAAGCTTAAGGAAGGGGGAGATTCAATTAATACAGTTTGGGGGATTGGCTATTCCTTTCAGGGGAAACCTTAATATGATAGGGCGATCTTTTAGAAACCAAAGTATTATCGTTGTCTCTTTTATTGTGGCACTTACCCTTCTTTCAACAATTCTTATAAGTCAGGGCGCATATCTTTCTAGTATCAAAACTCAA
Source organism: uncultured Spirochaetaceae bacterium (assembly GCA_964481535.1). Lineage (GTDB taxonomy): Bacteria > Spirochaetota > Spirochaetia > Sphaerochaetales > Sphaerochaetaceae > SABI01. The sequence continues at coordinate 4,080 of CAYZUR010000169.1, forward strand.
ACCTATCAATTATTAGAATCTCACAATGAATATATAACAATCTTGCTTAATCAATCTCCTGAACTCCATTTTTCTATCTTAGATACATATTCAACTGCCCATTCTATTCGGATTACCTTGTTAGATAGAAATGGGAAGGTAGCTTATGATAGTAATTATGATGAAGAAGATTTAGAGAATCATATTTTTCGTGAAGAAGTTCAATCCTCCTTAAAAAATGGAATAGGAATGAGTGAACGAAAGAGTGATACACAGGGTGTTTTAGTCCTTTATCTCTCCCAATTTGATGAATCGTCAGTGTATCCAATTATTCGAACATCAACTCCACTCCATCAAATAAAATCATATCGCACATTATTTAATAAGCTCCTTTTTGGGAGTATCTCTGTCCTTATTTTTATCATTTTTACTTTAACCATAGTAAGTATTAAAAAAATTACTAAACCTTTAGAAGATGTGAATGCTTTAGCTTATCAGTATTCAAAAGGGAATTTGAAAGCAAAAATGAATATTTCAGGTCCAAGTGAAATTTCTGAGCTTACATATTCCTTAACTTCAATGGCCAGTAAGTTAAAAAAAACCATTGATGAGCTCAATACTTCACGAAGTATGATAGAAACAATGATAAATTCTGTTTCTCAAGGTTTGCTACTCCTTGATGATAATTTGACTATAAGAATTGCAAATACTTCCTCCTATGAGTTATTACCTTCAAATCCAGACCTGGATATTCGATTGCTTCATTCTTCTT
>CAYZUR010000170.1:0-4828 GCA_964481535.1 uncultured Spirochaetaceae bacterium
TAACAGGAATACTTCGAGTACTCTCTTACTTCTTCAGTGGAGTCCTTAGTGTGAGTGCAATAAAGATAGCAACCCTTGCTTCCCCCTTCCTTCTTGTTGGTATCATCATAGGCTATCTCATTCACCGCATTATCCCTAAAAACCACTACAAGAAATATGTGGGTGCAGCTATTATTTTTGCTTCCCTTATTAATATCATAAAAATTTTGTTTAGCTAACATTTCTCTTCTTTCATCTATTTCCCTACAAACTTGAGACTTCTAGTGTGAAGAGGTACAATAGAAATATGAGTAATGATAGTGGTCTTTTAATGGTCGGACTCGATATGGGGGGAACCCACATAGATGGAGTAATAATAAAAGATGGAAAAGTCTATAAAACAATTAAAAGGGTAGTTGATAAAAACGACCTATTTACTACTATTTGGTCAACTCTTAAAGAGTTATTACATGATGTTCAATACACCTCTATAGCAAGAATTAATCTAAGTACTACCATTAACACAAACGCTATTGTAGAAGATATTACACCTCCTATTGGGATGCTTCTCTCTAGTGGACCTGGGATGAAAAATGATTTCTCTTCAATAAAAGGGTGCATCCAATTTCTCTCTGGCTCCATTGATCACAGAGGAGTGGAAGTTGAAGAGTTGAATATAGGAGAGTTGTATAAAAGTCTAGAACTATTTACACGTGAGAGAATTTCACACACAGCAGTAGTCACTAAATTTTCTAACAGAAACCCAGAACACGAATTATCTATTAAGAAGATGATTGAAGATGACATGGATAGCGTTACTGTCGGTCACAGAATGTCTGGAATCTTGAATTTTCCCAGAAGAGTCTATACTTCCTACCTAAATGCCGCTGTGTATTCCTCTTTTCAAACCTTTGCCACTCATATTAACGAGTCTCTTCAAAGAGAGGGAATCAAGGCTCCCATATATATCCTCAAAGCAGATGGTGGAACAATGGATCTTCACAGTGCCCACTCTCGACCTGTTGAAACAATTCTTTCAGGGCCATCAGCAAGTTTCCTTGGCTTCATGGCCCTCACTTCTATCAAAGAAGATGCTATCCTGTTAGATATTGGAGGAACTACAACTGATATATTTTTCTTATCTGATGGGGTTCCCTTATTTGATCCATTAGGTGCAACTATCGCAGAGTATAAAACATTAGTGAGAGCCCTTTACAGTGTTTCTATCGGACTTGGGGGAGATAGTTCTATTAAAATTGAGGACAATAATCTCATCATAGGACCTATGAGAAAAGGAATGCCCTATGCTTTTTTAGGGCCAGAGGTGACTCCCACTGATGCAATGATACACCTTGGATTAATAAAAGGCGTTACAACAAAAGAAAAAGCATTGGCAAAAGAGGGCATTTCTACGTTAGCAGAACAATTGAATATATCACCGATAGAAACTTCACGTTTTATCCTCAGCCAGGTGGCCCATGCAATAAAAACTACCACTGACACTCTCCTTGAACAGATAAATTCTAAACCAGTATATACAGTGAAAGAGTTATTGCATGGAAAGAGAGTAGTTCCCACATCTGTTCATGTTATTGGAGGTCCCTCTGCTGTATTTCAAAGCCTTCTTGAAAAAGAGTATCAACTGCCCACCTTTGTTCCACACAATGCAGGAGTTGCAAATGCTGTCGGAGCTGCTCTTGCAACGCCCACAACAGATATTACTCTCTTAGCAGATACTTCTATTGGAAAATTATCAGTGCCTGAAGTTGGCGTGTATGAGGATATAGATAGAGATTATACCTTAGAAATGGCTACTGAGAGGGTAATCTCTTTATTAAAGATGAGTGCTATAAATATGGATTCTGTTGATGAGAACATAGAGTATGAAATTATTGAAGAAAGTTGTTTTACTATGGTAAAAGGGTTCTCTACTGTGGGGAAGAATATAAGAGTGATGGGACAAATACGACCCGGGCTTATTCAAACATTGATAGGAGATATGAGTGATGAAAGCTAAAAAGAAATTAGGTTTAGTTTTTTTCCCTGCATTTGATTGGGCAATCAGTCCAACACATCCTGAAAGGGAAGAGCGATTATTATATACACAAGATCAAATCTTTGAAGAAGGAATTCAAGACATTGAAGGGATAGAGATGTTTAACCCCATTGTTGCAGAACCTAAAGATATTAACCGAGTTCATGTCTGTGTACCCGATGTTCCCTCTCTCCTCACAGAAAGTCACTTAATATCTGCAGGTGGCGCAATTAGAGCCGCACAAGAGGTGATGAGAAAGCATGTTGACTCTTCCTTTGCCCTTGTGAGACCACCTGGGCATCATGCACATCGAATTGTATATGGAGGCAGAGGTTTTTGTGTCGCAAACATCGAAGCTGTGATGATTGAGCGAGTGAGAGAAGAGTTTGGAAATCTTCGAGTTGCTATTGTTGACACAGATTGCCACCATGGAGATGGAACAGAAGATATCTATTGGAATGATAAAGAGACCCTTTTTATATCACTTCACCAAGATGGAAGAACACTCTTTCCAGGAACTGGCAACATTGAAAATGCTGGAGGACCCGCAGCATATGGATATAATGTAAATATTCCCCTTCCTCCTAAAACAGGAGATGAAGGATTTTTATATGTGATTAATAATGTTGTTATGCCCATCTTAGATGATTACAAGCCAGATATTATTATTAATTCAGCTGGACAAGATAACCATTACACCGATCCTATTACTAATATGAACCTTAGTGCAGGAGGGTATGCGAAACTTAACGATATTCTCTCTCCTGACATTGCCGTGTTAGAAGGGGGATACTCAATAGAGGGAGCTCTTCCCTATATTAATCTTGGAATCATTCTTGCTATGGCAGGTCTCGATTATTCTCATATAAAAGAACCCGATTACCATAAAAGTACTATTACTCAATCATTACAAGTGAGCGAATATATTAAGAAGATATCAAAGAGCATTCTTTATAATTGGAAGCATAAAGAAGAGATGCAAAAGAGCGTCTATCCAACAATAGATACCTATCAAAAAGAGAAACAAATCTATTACGACACCGATAGGATATTAGAAAAACAAACAAGGCACTTCACAGCATGCCCATCGTGTTCTGGTATTGAATCAACAGATTCTACTTCGAGTACAGGCTATCATATTCTTGCCATTACAATCCCTAAAAGAGCCTGCACTTCATGTGTGAATTTAGCCTATCATCTTTATAAAAATCCACCATCTACATTTACCCACATCTATCTGCAAGATAGAGTGGTGGATGAGTATCTTGATAAGAATAATTAATCTGTTCAGTCATTCATAAAATAGATCCATAAGCATAGGATCTTTGTAAATCTCTTATCAAAGGATATAAAAAAATAAGGTGATGGAATTCATCACCTTACATTACCTTTTATAAGTTAATTGGTAATTTATTTATCACTTTGAAGGGCAAATCCTTGCATAAAGCTTTTTTGCAATACAAAGAAGACAAGAAGTGGTGGAATCATGGTCATAATAACACCTGCCATAATAACTCCCCAGTTGTTTGCCGATTCAGCATTCATTAACATCTTAATTCCAATTTGAACAACTCTCATGTTGTCAGTGTTAGTTGCCATTAACGGCCATAAATATTGATTCCATACATAGATGAATTCAATAACAGTGAGGGCTCCAATCGTGCTTTTTGTGAGGGGAAGGAGTACTTTAAAGAAGTATTGCATTGGTTTACACCCATCCATCTTTGAAGCATCGACGAGTTCTACTGGAATTGTTTTAAACCGTTGAATAAACAAGAACGTCCCTGTTGCACTCGCTAAGAATGGAGCAACGAGGCCTGCATAGGTATTGATCCAACCAAGGGCACTCACTACATCAAAAAGGGCAACTATACGAACAGGAACAGGTAAAAGGAGGGTGACAATTACAAGAAAGAAGAGCACTTGTTTCCCTTTAAACTCAAAATGAGTAAAAGCGAATGCTGCAAGAAGACTAATAACTATTTTCCCAACAGTTACCATAGAAGCGATGAGTGCAGAGTTGAACATCATCCTTCCTAAATTAACTCGGCGCCATGCTGTTTGGTAATTATATACCCAGTTATTGCTAAATGTAAGTTTTGGTGGAGAAGAAAATACTTCTGTTTCACTTTGGCTACTAATAATAAACGCAAGAATGACAGGTAAACAGATTATAATAACTGCGAGTATTAATGTTGTATGTAAAAGTACTGTTTTTGTACGTGTTTGTCTCATATGTTTCTCCTCCTTATTGGTAGAATACTTTTTTCTCAGTAGTCTTAAATTGAATCATAGTGAGAAGCACTACCACCATAAAGAGCATTAAGCTTTCTGCTGCAGCATACCCAATTCTTGAGTTTACGAAGAAGTCTTTGTAGAGTTGGTATATGAGAATATTTGTAGCATTTGCAGGTCCCCCCTCTGTAAGGACGTCGATAAGTCCAAAAGAGGCAAAATATGCATAAATTGTATTCATCACGAGTAAGAAAAATGTAGTAGGGGAGAGGAATGTGAAGGTAATAGAGAAAAACCTTTTTATAGGTCCCGCTCCATCAAGTTCTGCAGCTTCGAGGGCATCTTTTGGAACGTTTCTAAGGGATGTAAGATAGAATACTACGTTGTAACCTAAGTTTTTCCATGTTGCAGCTAATATGATAATAAACAGGGCTAGATTCGAATCAGTGAGCCATGTTCTCACGCCTGTAAAATAGATAGCAAGACCGTTAGCAGGATTAAATAAGAAGTTAAAGAGTGCTCCAGCAATGGCAGGAGAAAGAGCATATGGCCATATGATTAATGATCTATATATACTTG
>CAYZUR010000171.1:0-4763 GCA_964481535.1 uncultured Spirochaetaceae bacterium
ATGAGATGAACTAAATAGACGTACCCCTATTGCAACACTATATTCATCTACTTCACTCTTTTTAGGGATATTAAAAATATCTTTGCATAAGTGTTCTAATTGCTCACTTGTAATATCAGGGATGGTCGCAACAAATTCATCCCCACCAATTCGGTAAACATTGGATGCTTCTGGCAACATAGAGCTTAAAGAGCGGGAGAAGTCTCTTAATACTGCATCCCCATTAGCATGTCCATAATAATCATTTATTTCTTTTAACCCGTTGATATCACACACTAATATGCCAAGAACAGTGAATGAATATTCTCCATGAACAACATTGTCGATAAATTCATCAAAACTTCTTCTGTTACGAACTCCAGTAAGGCTATCAGTGAAAGCGAGTTCAAGTAGTGTTTTTTCTCTCATTGTAACTGCTCTTTCACTCGCTATTACTTTTGCTGTTCGAATCAATAAAATAGCTCCACATATACTCATTCCTACATGTAATATGAGGGCATTTTGTAAACTGATGTCAAACACAAGTAATACTTCTTCTGCAGCTACTGTGATGAATAAGACACTAATTGCTACAAGAAATGAGATTAAGGCTCTGTTTCCTCTGTAGCAATCAATAGCTAATACTACTGTTAAACTTATGATGAAAATAATAAGAAACAAACCACTTAGCACCAACATATCTGTGTATTGGAAGAAGCCAAAGTATTGGCTCACTCCTCCGACTACAAACAGAGAGAAAAATAGGAGAGAAGCAATATAAAATGGAGTTGTTTTCTTTTCCAATACACTATAAGAAGTTTTTACGTATTGGATGATTGCATAGGGGAGAAGGAAAAGGGCAAAGATACTAAAGTTCATTGGTAGTACAGGATTTCTAAAGATTAAGAGTTTGCTCATTGTTTGAGTAAAGACCCACATTCCTAACGCAATTTCTAAAAGTCCATAATAGCGAAGGCTATCTCTCTCTATTTTGTAAGGATAGAGAAATGAGACCCCAAATATGAGGACTCCTATAAAGAGGAATATAAAGCCAAAAAGAATGGCAGGCCACTCATGGAGTTGTTGTAATATGAGATCTGTTTTTGTCCCGATACGAGGAACATCAAAAAATCCTGCTATCGTATTATTAGCAGTAAAATTATAGACAAGTGTTATCTCTTTCCCATTTGAATCATCTGGTAAATAGATGAAGTGAGCTGTGTGGCCTCCTAATACAGGCTTTTTCCACGCAGTGTTATCTCCATGGAAGTGATAGATACTCACTCCATCGATGAGAACTTCAAGGCTACTCATGCTTGTGTATGTACTAAAGCACATATGAGTGTGAGAATAGGCTAAAGGGAGAATTCTTTTAAGTGTAAAATTTGTCTCTTTAATATCTCCCTTCATTCTGTAAGGGAGAATGATGTTCTCTTCTACTACCACTCCTTCTTTTTCAATATCCCATCCTGTTTCAAGGGTATAATAATTATTGGAAGCAAGAGGTTCAATTTCTAAAGCTGAGTCAATAATGATAGACACAACTAGCGTTATAAAAATTAACGTAAAGAGGATGAAAAGAAAAACAGTGACTATTGGAGTTTTCATTCTTTTTTGGTTTAGCAAAGAAGTCCCTCGATTAATATATTCTTTGTTAGTAAATCTTTAAGTAAAACATAAAAAGGATATCATAGAACAGACTAAAAACAATAGCTTATATCAAAAAAAGCTAACAATCGTTAACCACTACCATCAAATTAGACTCTTAGGAGCAGATATAGAGAAAACCTCATACAAAATAGAAATTAGTAGATGGAAGAAGTTATTGAGCAGATAATTGAATATAAGTGTACACCAAAGACACCATTCAATGATTAGAGATAAAATCCTTACAATAGATTCTCATTAGGTTATTTATTTATGCATTTATTCCCTAATGAAAATAATAGTTGCGTTACTGGTTAACCAGTTTGGAATTGTAAAGGAATAAAGAATGAGTGACCCAAAGAATTCACAAGTAGATACCATTATTAAACAACTCCAAGAAAAGCTACGAGATGGCTCTCTCAAACCAGGGGAGAAGATTCCCTCAGAAAGGGTATTAGCCGATGAATTCAATACAACGCGGGGATATATAAGAAAAGCTATTGCGAGATTAGAACATTATGGAGTATTAGAAGTGGCTCCTCAAAAAGGAATATATATACCTTTAATACAACCGGTGACACTCGATGCCCTCATTAATAATATTCTTAATTTTAATGATCACGACATTCTTTCCTTACTAGAAACAAGATCAAATCTTGAAATATTTTCTGCCCGCCTTGCAGCAACAAGAGGAAATGATGCTGATTTTAACATTATTAAGAAATCCCACGATGAGTTTATTGCCTCTTATGAAGAGGGAAACTCAACACTAGAAGAAGACCATTTGTTTCACCTTGCAATTGCTAAAGCAACAAAGAATAGTGTTCTTGAATCACTTATCACTCTCGTTACACCAGAAATTATCGCGATGAATAGAAATTTTAAAGAAGATTACTCAGTTGTAGTAAAAAATAGTATCAATGAACATGCATCTATTGTTGATGCCATATTAGCAAAAGATGCACAACAAGCTGCCCATATGATGGCTATTCATATGGAAAAATCACAAATGAGAAGAATGAATCCATCAAGGAATCAAATAGAGAAAGAAAAGAGAGGAAATACATGAAAGTTGAAAGATGTAAGGGCGAACCTGATATCGTTCATTTAAAGAGTTTTGCACAACAACTCAGGCGAGATGCTCTTCACATGATTTACAATGCAAAAAGTGGACATATTGGAGGATCTTTAGGAATAGCAGAATATGTAGCAGCGTTATATGGATATGTCATGCAAACAGACAGTGATAATCCACTTGATCCTGATCGAGACAGATTTGTCTTAAGTAATGGACATACCTGTGCAACCTATTATGCAGCTCTTGCACGAACTGGACATATTCCATTAAGTGAACTTGCCACTTTTAGAAAAATGGGGAGTAGGTTACAAGGACATCCTTCAAGAGTAGCACTTTCTCCTTTTGTAGAAACATCCACAGGCCCCTTGGGACAAGGATTTTCGGTAGCGAATGGAATTGCCCTTTCTATAAGGCAAAGAGCTTCAAAAGCTCGAGTCTATTGCATTCTCGGAGATGGCGAAATGCAAGAAGGACAAGTATGGGAAGCTTTCATGACAGCCTCTCATTACCACCTCTCTAACATGACAGTTCTGATTAATAATAACCGTTTACAAATAGATGGACCTGTAAAAGAGGTGATGAACCTCGATAACCTCTCATCTCGACTATCCTCATTCGGATGGAACGTATTAGAGATAGATGGCAATGATATGAACGAGGTAGTTAATGCCCTTAAAGAGGCCGTAGCGTACACAGCGGGGCCAACTGTTATCTTAGGTAACACTCTCATGGGTAAAGGGGTTCCATTCATGGAAGATCTTGCTTCATGGCATGGTAATTGTCCAACTCAAGAACAAACGATAAGTGCATTAGAGAGTGTCGGATGCAATGATGAATACCACGATTGTAAAGAATTTGTGAAATAAGAGGAAGTAAGATGTATACAGGATTAAAATCGATGAGAGAAGCTTTTGGTGATGCATTAGTTACTCTTGGAAAACAAAATGAACAAGTAGTCGTACTCACAGCAGATCTCACTGATGCAATAAAAGTGGGAGAATTTAAGAAACTTTTCCCACACCGTTTTTATCAAATGGGAATTAAAGAATCAGATATGATGGGAACAGCGGCTGGAATGGCAATTGATGGACGAATTCCATTTGCAACAACCTTTGCAGCTTTTGCAACAAGTTTGGCAAATCAGCCAATTAGAGTCTCTATTGGGTATAACAATGCCAATGTAAAAATAGCTACCTCTCACGGTGGAATGTGTGTTGGCGCTGATGGAGCAACACACCAATCATTTGAAGATATTGGATTAATGAGATTAATTCCAAATATGACAATCATTGTTCCATGTGATGCAAATGAAGCATATAAGGCTACTATGGCGGCGTCTAGAATAGATGGCCCCGTCTATCTTAGGTTTGGAAGAATTCCAACCCTCGTAGTCACAAAAGAGACAGATGATTTCGTTGTTGGTAAAGGGAATGTATTAAGAAAAGGAAATGATATAGCTATTGTTGCTACCGGTATGATGGTTCCCACTTCTCTAGAGGCAGCTAGGGAATTAGAAAAAGAGGGGATTAAAGCAAGAGTTATCAATATTCACACTGTTAAACCACTTGATGATGAGTTGATACTCACTGCAGCTCGTGAATGTGGGGCTATTGTTACCTGTGAAGAGCATTCAATCATTGGAGGATTAGGATCAGCCGTGAGTGACCTATTAGCTAAGAATCATCCAACCCCCCTTTCAATGGTTGGCGTCCTTGATACGTTTGGAGAGTCGGGAGAACCTGATGAAATTTTAGAGAAATACCATCTCACTTCCCGTGATATCGTCGCACAAGTCAGGCATGTCCTGAATAAAAAATAATGGAGGGCTTATTATGAAAAAATCAATAATCATTATGATGATGATCTTGTTGATGGGTAGTTCAGTCTTGTTTGCTCAAGGAGCAAAAATGAGCGAACCTGAAGTACAAACTGTAAAATTCTGGTATCATTTTGATAATCCAGAAACTGCACTCAATCCTCTCATTCAGAAGTTTGAGCAAGAAAATCCTGGAATAAAGATTGATCCAAAAAGAATCTCATGGGATGTCTACAATCAGAA
>CAYZUR010000172.1:0-4748 GCA_964481535.1 uncultured Spirochaetaceae bacterium
GTATAGATTTCTCATCTTAAAAGAAAAGATGCTATGTTTTTTCTTTTACTATATACACTGATCTATAACTTTTTTTGATCATTTATCACAAATAAAAATAATAAATTATTATAATACAATAAAATATATTGACTAAAAGGCTTAATAAGCACATGGTGAATTTGGGCTAATGTTTTTACGCTTGTCCTCCTACTAGAAAAATAAATCCTAGACAAAAAAAGAGATCTCAATGAAAAAAACGTGTATTGTAATTGCAATCACTTTTCTAGTGACCGGACTCCTATTTGCTTCACAAAGCTGGATAGGCATTCAGGGCACAGGCTCCTATAAAATGGAGACCACAACGTATACCCTCTTTAGTGTAGCAACTGAAGAAGAACATACTGCTACCCTAATAGGACTCGATATCGCTGGCACATTATACCCAAGCGAATCCCCGATTGGAATTGGAGTCCAACTTGGCTTTGCAAAGGCAATTAGCGCTACAAGAGGATCATCAGACCAAGATGTGGAAGATTATCCTTTAACTTGGAATGGCGGGATAACTGGAGAATTTATGCTTCCTATTAGTGAAGTGCTTGCCCTAGAACTTGGAGGTGGACTCTCCTATGAGTATGCACTGAAAATCTTTGACATTGGAAGTAACTCAGATATTGAAACAACACTCAACACACTCACTGCCATAGCCTCTGCTAATCTCGTATTTCATCTCTCTGATCCCCTAACAATTGTTGGAGGAATAGGAGCATCCCTGCCACTAGCAACAAAAGCTAAGTTTGAACTCAGTAGTATATCCTACACAGAAGATGTTGATGTGAGTGGATTCACTGTTAAAGGAAAAATTGGAATGGCTCTAGGCTTCTAGAGACAGAAAGATTTCCATGATATAAAGATGACCCCCAGTCTTTCACCATTATATGAAAGAAATGGGGTCTCTTTTAGTTTACTCCTATGTGACGGTATTTACCCTATGAGCACAGTTGAAACATTATTCAGTTGTCTTAGATGCTGATGCTAAAATCAGCATCTAAGCTTGATGGAGTCTATGTTGTCTCAATTACACCATTAAGAGAATAAAGGAGAGAGATTACCCATCAACCGTGTTATCTGATAACACTTCAACTAAATTTCTTATCACACTATCCTCACTGTGCTTAAGGGTGAAGATATTAACATGTTCCATAGCACGAGTAATTGAGACATACATAAGGTTTCTACAAAGACTTTCATTCAACTCATCATCATATTCTTCTCTGACTCTTGGAATATGAGGGAGGTAGAGGAGAATGACAGGAAAGTCGAGTCCTTTAGCTGAGTGCATTGTAGTAAGCCGTACACTTCCTGATGAGTCAAATTGAAACTTTTTATCGAGGATGTTTCCACACTCAACTCGTATCTCTTTGAGGGCTTTAACAACCTCTTCAAAATCTTTTTTTGACGGGGTAATAATACAAATATTTTCAGGGTCATACTCTAAGTCTTTGATAAAGAACCCTACCCTCATAGCAAGAGAGGCACAAAGGGACGTTGTGGTATTTGAGGCAAAGTGTTCAACTGGAGGACCATCACGAAAAGCAGAATGGAAAGTAGTATCTTCATTCTCTTTTGTATAGGTTCTTCTAAATCTCTCAGCAAGGGTGTGAATTTGAACAGTATTCCTGTAATTCATCTTTAGAACCTTCGTTCTACCAGCAATATCAATACCAGCTCTTGAGTATGAGAACCCTGCTTGGTAAATTGACTGATTAGCATCTCCTGCAAGGATGAGAGCTTTTCTTGCAAAAAGTTTTAAGACTTTCAACGCACTTGCTGACAAATCTTGTGCTTCATCAACAAAGATATAATCATAGAGAGTAAAAGACTCATCTCTCCCCTCTTCTATCGCTCGTAGAAGCAAGATAGGAATATATCTGAAAGGTGTATCACGTCGAGATAGTTCTTCTTCAACTAATGTCTTTATCTTCCATATCTCTTTTCTTTCATTCATTTTCAAAGGACTCTTCATCCCTTTTCTATTAATCATCTCCTTAACATATTCATCTTCACTCACATCATTACTCCAGATGAATTTCTCAATTTCTGCAACAATAGTTTCAACAGAGAACTCACCTAAGTTGTGTGATGTGACTATTTCTTTGAGGATAGAGCTTGATGGAGTAATATTGGGACAGATTTCTTGCAGGCGTTCAAGGAAAAAGGCATCAGCTGTCCCGATTACTCTATTTTCATTATTTGGATCAAGAATAGAAGCTATGTAGGTATCATATTTAACAAGAGCATTCGTGTAAGTGAGCAATACGATTGAACTCATATCTTCTTTCTCTCTAGCCTTTTCTATTGCTTTAAGAAGCACAAGAGTTTTCCCTGTTCCAGCTTTTCCTTTAATAAGAAAATCTTTGTTAAGTGATATACGTTTTAGCACCTCTTGTTGTTCAGCGGTGAGCCTAATTATGAGCCTCTCATAATCACCACGAGTTCTTGTGTACAATGTCATACTGCGTAAGGTGTCAACATAGGACTCGACTTCTTTTAATTCATCTATCTGTTTTCTTGCTTCTTTTAAGTGTTCTCTCTCTTCATAATTCTTCCTTCTTAGGTCAGCTATTCTATTGATTTTCACAATAGTCTCTTTTTCTAATTTACTTATCTCTAAAATTTGCATCTTTACTTTAGCATCGAGAAAATCAGCTTCTTCTTTCAGGCTTCGTAGTGTTTCTATCTGCAAAAGAAGCGTTTCTTGTTTTTTAGCTACGATGACACTCTCATTGTATAATCTCTTATAATCATCCTTAAGAGCTCCAAGAGGTCTTTTTTCATCCCAAAGAGAGAGATACCTATTGAGTTCATTAAGTTTACTTATTTCATGTATTTCACTCAAAGTACAAAATATTCCGAGTTGAAAAGTTGCACTCCTCGCTTTCTCTTCATTGAGAAAAGAGAATTGATGACGAACCCCATTGGTTTCATTATGAGACTTTTTCCAGTCTTGAATGGTTGGAAGATATTTTTTATAAAGACTATTGGTAGAAGAGAGTTCACAACACTCATTTCTAAACATCTCTACTATTTCATTGAAGCTCACTTCCAAGCTGCATCTATCATAGCGCTCTCTTAATGTCGCTTCTATAAAAGAGTGTACAGCAAGGGTAAAGAACCCAGGATCTGTCCCCTGCAATGTAATGAGTCTATCTAGGCGTGATGAATAGAGATTATCTAAACTCATGTGCACCTCTACTTTTAAAAGAATGAGATAAATGCTACCAAACTTTCATACCATTACATCATAAGGCTTCAATCTCAAGAATGAAAGAGAATAAAGAATCCACATTTATTGGTAAAAGTTAATGTAACAATTAAAACATGATAGAAATATTAATGTGTAAACCTATTACAACCCGTTGACTACGTATTATTACACGTATTATACTACATGCAGGAGAAGAAAAATGTTAATAGAAACCGAGAGAATCATCCCAGTGACAAAGCTACAAAAAGAACTCACAAAAAGGGTTAAAGAAGTATCCCAATCTGGAGAACCATTATACATATTCAAAAATAACGATTTTGAAGCGACCTTAGTTTCAGCTGAAGAATATCAATATTATAGTGCTCTTGATGAAATATTTGAGCAGTTTGAAATCAAATCAATGCTTGATGAAAGACTTTCAACATATGATTCTACACATAATAAATCGTGGGATTCTATTCGAGAAGATATATGATCTACAGTATTGAATTTATTCCTGAAGCAGAAATTGACTATCAAAAATTAGATGGTAGCGTTAAAAAGGAAGTAAATAAAAAGTTAGAAACATTATCACAAAATCCATTGCTAGGCAAAGAATTGGGCAACAAATGCAATATTAACCTATCAGGATTCTTCAAATTATATGTAAAAAGAAAAACTTTGAGAATTGTGTACCGACTAATTACGCCATCTAAGATAGAGGTCATAGAAATATGGGGCATAGGAAAACGTAATAAAGAGGAAATATATGAGATCGTTAGCAAACGATTAGCTAATACTAGTACCTAACAACTTCGACAATACATTTAAGAAAAGTCTCTTTCGCAGCGTATACATAGATACAAGTGGAACATGTAGTAAAAGTACTCAAAACCTCATACACCTCTAACGATAATTCCTTCTGATGAATTTCAATTGTTGATAATTTAGCACAGCTGTATTTCTAAAGATTTTATGAGGACAATTCTCTATAAAAAAGAAAAATACCTAATTTATTTAGTAATAATTCCTATTATCATCTTTTATCTCTTGCAAACTTAAAAAGATGTGCAATAATTTATTAAAGAAACGGAGGAAATTATGTCAGATAAGAAAGAGACAAAAGATCGAGATGGTCGAGATTCAACACCAAAGAAACCATTAACGTCCACAAGTGGAAGACCTATAGCGCACAACGAAAATATACAAACAGCAGGACCTCGTGGTGGTGCGATGCTACAAGACACTTGGTACTTAGAAAAGATGAGTCACTTTGATAGAGAAGTGATACCAGAAAGACGAATGCATGCTAAAGGTTCTGGAGCATTTGGAACATTCACAGTAACTCACGATATTACACATTGGACAAAAGCAGCTATATTCTCTGAAATTGGAAAACAAACAGAGATGTTTATACGATTTTCAACTGTTGCAGGAGAAAGAGGAGCTGCAGATGCGGAGCGGGACATTAGAGGATTTGCAATGAAATATTACACTGATGAAGGAAACTGGGATCTAGTTG
>CAYZUR010000173.1:0-4728 GCA_964481535.1 uncultured Spirochaetaceae bacterium
AATTTTTTCATATTCACACGCTAAGTGTACTAATCATATCATCTTGTGTCAACTGATTAGATTTAATTTGTCATACTTTTTTATAAAAAATACATAAAAACTTTTAAATATATATATTGTAATGTTTTATTATTTATTTGATTTACATAAGTTGTTACATAAGTTGTCAACTATAGAAAAGATGATTTATTTTATATAAGAAAAACATAAAACAACACATCATAAATACGAACTACAAGACTAATGAATGGGAGAAACACTACAAAAATGTAACAATTGCTGTAATGCATCCTCTAAAGAAACCTTCAGGGGGGAGCCCACGGCAAGGAGAAGAGAAGCAGCCCTATTATTCTTTGCAGCTAGTGTGACACTTTTCAAGGTGTGGTTTTAGGCGTAATTGTTTATTGCTTCAGAGCGTGCAGAGAATTATTACATTATCAATCTGATCGCTGGTCCATCGGCGCACACACTCTCAAAAACTCTCTTTCTGTGGTCGACAAGATTATATCATGGATTGGAGTACGTTTAATGGATTATGGGTCAATCCTTTCAAAAGGATTCAAAAAAACCATAATCCTTTTTGCATATTGTTAACTCGAAAGTTGGGTGTACAAGGAATCCTTATTTTAATGGTAATCCACATTGTTGGAAGTAACATCTGTGAGGCATCCTTGAATACTTTCCCCCTCTAGAAACATCCTAGCTAGGGGTTTAGTGGGGAAGCTGTGGGAGTTCTTCTTGGCACCGATACTAACGATTGAATATCTACACCTGCCAATTGCATGAAAGCCTTTGCCTGTGCAATAGTAAGCTTTTTTAGCCCAGAATGCTTTTCTCCAAAACCGCGAAGGGCATAGTTTGACGAATACCCAAGTATTTCATTGACTTTAGTCAAAGTAATTGAGGTATCGAGGCGTTTGATAATCTCAGTTTCCTTATAATAGCGCCACCAAACGGAATCCCTGTTTTCATAGTTGTTGATTTCAGTATTTTCCTTAATAGCGGAAGATACTTTCACTACAACTACAATAGCTTTTTGCCCTTTATTTGGATAGACTTTCTCATTTCCAACAATCCGAATCGGACCAGATGCAGACTCATAGATGAAAACAATATCTCCTTCTTTACAACGTTCAAGAACAGACCTGACATGTTGGTTGAACCCATACACATTCATGAGGATTTTCTATATAACCCTTATTAGGATAGCTTGGCCACTACAGTTGTTATCCAACAATTTTCCATATAGATTTACTCTTTTTTGTTTATTTCAGAAAACCAATATCTTTTACCTCGAACGGTAAAGATCTCTGATTTGATCACAAATAGCATCGACTTCATTGGGTGCCATACGCGCAGGAAGACCTCTGATTGTTATCTCACTATTGTTGCTTAGCATAAGAATAACTGAAAGCGAGATATCACGAGTAATCACCACTGGAGATGACTCGAGAAAAGAAAGAATCTCAGCTGTATGCGCTGATAGGTTAGCCGAGGTCCGTAACGACTTTAATGAACTTCTAAGTCCATCAGACAGGTCATTTTGGTTAACTCATCTTTCTTGCCAAGCAACTTTCCTTCTGTGGGCTCTAAGTGTATTTTCTTGATTATAATAATAAGGACTTTTCACAACTCCAAAATTTAACATATGACCTTCTGGCATTATAACGAGATCCCCTTCTTGGATATCATTCGTAAAATGATAAAGTACAGAAAGAGGTATAGAAATCTTACGCCCTGTTAAATTGTATCTATCACTGAAAATGTGCTTTATTTCGTCATAAGTCTTGCCTGTCAAGTCTCTCGATTCTCTCCAACCGACACTTATAATCATTATCCAAAAAACAATTTAGTGAAAGCCTGTGCTTTAGGATTTTAACGTATCAACCAAGAATTCAATGTATACCCCCAAAGTGTATTTCTTACTTTACAGATAGTGTGATAAATATGAACCGTCACAACTATTTGCCTATTTCTTATCTAATCACATTTTTTACATTATTATCGCTATATGTGATTTCTGTTCGTCGGTTCAGAGATTTGCCTCGGACTTCCCCTTCAAACCCAACCTCACAGTTACGCTCTTGTCTCTAGCTAACAGATACTTTTAATTGCTATCTGAAACGAACCTTCATTCATTAAACTATTACCTATGTTGAGCGCATACAGAAACACACCTACCGAAGTAGGTGTGTTTCTTGCGTATCTTTGGAAGATTGAATACTACAGAGCGGTAACAGCCGCAACTATGGTTCCAACATAATCACCTTCTGGAAGAAGATCATTACCAGCTCCTATAAAGGTTGCTGTTAAATCAAAAGACTTGTACCCAAGACCAGAGCCACCGGTAGTTAAAATAGAAGTGTCTGTCGCAGCAGTTGTCCCTGCTTCACCTATAGCAGCAGCACCTACTGTTGCTGGAGCACTAACAGTAATAGCACGAGGCCCTCCTGTTGCAATTTGGTTTATAGCAAGTGTATAAGGAGCTTCCCAATTAACTCCACTATCATTAGAGCTTAAACGATTGTTTGTTGAAAAGTTGACTACTACATCTGTATTTCCAGTAATATAAAAAGCATAAGATCCAATTGAATACACAGTAGTCGTTTCCATATCAATTGCAGTAGCGAATGTAACATCACCAAAGTTAGTACCGGTTTCAGCATCTTTTATAGCTGCTTTATCAGCAAGTGATCCGGCAAAGAAACCATGAAAAAGTTTCCCAGTCACAGTCGAATTCAAAGTAAGAGTTGCATTACCAGGAAGCGCTCCAAACGCCACAAACATTACACTTAAAACCAATAAGATTGCAATAATTTTTTTCATATTAATAATCTCCTTAATATTTTATTTCTCAGATGACTTAACTTTTCGTATCATCTGACCAAACAATACTACGACTCATAACTTATGTCAATACATTTTAATTAAAAAAGATAAAAATATTTATTTTTTTTAATATTTTTTTTATTTTGTTGTATTTAATAGACTTATACATCATTACTGTTTACCTTCATGCCTCTTAGAACACTTAGATGGTGACATGGTTACAATAAACAGTATTATTTTACCCCTTAACTTCTGCTAATAGTTGTGCTTTTTATAGTTAATGCTCGATTACTAATGCATCTGATGTCCTAAGTTTGAATACCTCTTATGACATCTTTAGGGAAAAAGAGAGACCGCATCTTCACTTAGACACGGCCTACTCTCTTATATTTCATATTCTTTTTGATTCTTTTTTACTTTGTTTCTACTTTTCTACTGCTTTAATACGTGTTTTCTTCTTATTCTTCTACTTCTTCACCTTCAAAGTATTCACTTAACATATTGGAGTAGTGTTCAACAAGTTCCCCAAATTGAGCACTAGGTCTAATACTATTATCAGTGCCAGCAAGATGAACTATGCCACTTACAGGTTGATTTGACCACGCTTGAGTTAAGTGAAGTCCAACTGGAATGTGGATCATTTGATGAGCTTGAGCAAAGTGTACCATATTATCGATACAGAAAGCTCCCTCACCTAGAGAGTGAGCACAGGAAGTAAAACAAGCAAAGAACTTGCCACTTAAGGTTTCACTCATCAAAAAAGGTTCTGTTGAATCCATGAACGCTTTCATTTCAGCACTTACATTACCAAAAGTAGTAGGACAGCCAAGAATTATCATTTGAGACTTTTGTAGAGTAGATTCACTGATTTGAGGAAGAGCTGCAATATCTTCATAATAATCATTCGCTGCATCACTCGTGTTTGCCCAAATATGTAAATCTTCATCTTCAACTCTATAAAGACGAGCATCTATTCCATTCTTCTTTAAAATCTCTTGCATATGAGTAGCTATAATATAGTTATTCCCATTCACACTATGAATAATAATTGCACATCGATCCATATAACACCTCCAATCCTTTCTTCTTCATATACTACTATACAAGGGGTTCAACACCAAGCATTAAATCGCCCTTCCCTCTTACTCACAAACACATTAGTTGAATACGCTTCACTTAATAAAGATTCATTCAAAATATCTTCTTTATTTCCATCAGCAAATATTTTGCCATTCTTTAATACAACAACTCTTTTAATCTCTTCAACTATTTGAGATATGTCGTGAGTAACTAAGATAATTGTTTTTCCATGAGTAGCATATTGTTTTATGTGAAAAATATACTCTTTTTTACTAGGAAGATCTAAATTAGTCGTCACTTCATCAAGTAACATCACAGATGGATTATGAACAGAGGCTCTCATAAGAAGAACTTTGCGAGCTTCTCCTGAACTAAGAGTATTCATCATACTCATTTGTAGATGCTCCATATGGAATTCTTTTAATACATCCATTACTCTCAATCTCATCTCATCTGTTACCTGGTGGTGAAAATCGAGCCCTATAGAACTAAAGAAGCCAGAGACAACAATATCTTCTACCTTATAATATGAATTACACATATATTGGAGAGACTGAGAGACAATACCCATCTTCTTATTGAGTTCTACAACATTCCAATTACTTAGCCCAAAGAGGATGCGTTTTGTGTGTTCTGTATATATAGGATGAATTTGTTCACTCATCACTCCCACTAAGGTTGATTTACCAGATCCATTAGGACCAATGATAGCAATACTTTCTGACTTATTAATGCATAATGAAACATCATCTAGAATAGGTTTTTCATCTCTTTTCACACTAATATGTTCAAGGGTTATTATTGGCTTCATGAATAGTA
>CAYZUR010000174.1:0-4718 GCA_964481535.1 uncultured Spirochaetaceae bacterium
CGCTTTAATCTTATTTCAATCGTTTACCAACTCTGTGCAAAAGATGGTTTTTAATAAATTTTGAGACATATTAAGAACCTAAAAGAAATGTTGACAGCAGGAATTTTTCAGATTAATATGTATTAAGTAAGTTAATTAATGAAACTAGTTAACGATTAAGATGAATGAATGTTAAGAGGCTAATATGAATCAAAATGTTTTCCAAGGAGTAAATTCTAATAATCTCAAAGAATCGAATAGAAGCATTCTTTTATCTCTTATTAAGAAAAATGAATATTGTTCTAGAGCAGATTTAGCAAAAAAATCAGGACTAAAACCAGCTACAATAACAAAAATTGTTAGCAATTTTATTGAAAGTGGTATTGTTCGAGAAACTGGCAGCATAAGTGGTGAAAAAGGTCGCCGCTCGATTGGCTTGATACTAAATAAAGATGAGTATGCATTTATTGGTATTAGAATAGCTCGAACTTATTCACAGATTGGTATGTTTAACCTTACGGGAGAAATTCTTCATGAGATAACAATCTACCCCGTTATTCTTGAAGGACCTCATGCAGCCATTAATAAAATTGTAAAAAGTACAACTAAATTTATGGAGCTTGAACCTCAAAGAAAAAAACTAGCTATAGGGATCGCTGTTCCTGGGCCATATTTCCCACAAGAAGGAAAAATAAGTAAACTTACCGGATTCCCTGGATGGGATGAAATCTCTATAGATGAAGTTTTATGCTCGTCTTTTTCTATTCCTGTCATTGTAGATCATGACGCTAATACTGGAGTGCTCGCTGAATGGTGGGAAGGACAATCTGGAACAGAGACCGGTGTGTTCCTCTATTTAGCTGTTGGCGAAGGCATTGGAGCTGGAATTGTCATCAATGGAGAACTTTTTTATGGATCTTACGGTACTGCGGGCGAAATTGGGCATTCAAGTATAGCTTATGATGGATTGAAGTGTGAGTGTGGTAACAGAGGATGTCTGACTCTTTATGCGTCAGTTTTTAACTTGATGGACTATACTAGAGAACTTAAAGATGAATACCCAGAGTCTATATTAGGAGAAGAATTTACTTTTGATGACATAGTTGATGCTATTCACAAAGAAGATCCTCTCGCTTGTATTGCTCTTAAAAAGATTAGTAAATATTTAGCAATCGGTATTATTAATGCCATTTGTACATATAGCCCAACTGAAATTGTAATTGGTGATATAATGGCCAAAATAGGACAACCTCTTATACGTGAAATCAAAGAAGTGATTGAAAAGCGTACATTTAAACGATTTGCAGAATTGACAAAAATACGTCTTACAAATTTTACAGAAGACTCAGCTTTTATTGGAACAGGCTCTTTAGTTTTAAATTATTTATTCAAAAATCCTGAAATTATAAAATAATTTGATTGAATCTTGGAGGATTATTCAATGGCATTATTGATGGGAATCGATCTCGGTACTACAGGCGTTAAAACAATAGTGGTAAATGAAAATGGGGAGACTGTTGCTTTTTCGTCATCTTCTTTTTTCTACGATGTACCATCTCTTGGATATGCTGAACAAGATCCAGAAGTATGGTGGAAAGAAACTGTAGCATCTGTACAAAAGATTTCAAAAAAAATTAATGTAAATGAGATTCAAGCTATAAGTTATTCTGGTCAAATGCACGGTCTAGTTCCTCTTGATAATGCTGGAAACGTTGTGCGTAATGCAATTCTTCATTGTGATCAACGGTCTATGAAACAACAAACTATGATTAATGACAAATTTTCTAATAATGGATTTTCTAAGATCACCTATAATCCTGCCTTTCCTGGCTTTCAACTTCTTTCTCTTTCATGGTTACGAGATAATGAACCTAAAAACTATGAACGAATAAAATATGTAGTATGCCCAAAAGACTATATTCGCTACCGAATGTGTGGCGAAATTGGAGTAGAAGCGACTGATGCTTCAGGGACGCTAGCGTTTGATATAATCAAGAATACATGGTCTGAAGAAATTTTCTCAAAATTGAAGATTCATCAAGATATGTTTCCAAAAGAGATACATAAATCTACCGACAAAGCTGGGCAGTTAACCCAAAAAGCTGCAGACCTTTTAGGATTAAAAGTAGGAACTTTGATTATCTATGGAGGTGGCGACCAACCAATACAATTAATTGGGTCTGGTGCATATAATCCTGGCCAGATGACTATAACAGTTGGCTCTAGTGCCCAAGTTGCAGCAATTACAGATCATCCTGTATTTAATCCTCTGATGAATACCCACACGTTTAAGACTGTGAATGATGATCGTTGGTTCTGTATGGGTGGTATTCTCAGTGGAGGGGCTGCATTAAACTGGTTTAGAAGTACGTTTACCCCAGATAAAAATTATCAAGAACTCGATACCATGATCAGAAAAACAAAAGCATGCTCCAATGGTTTAGTCTTTTTTCCTTGTTTGGCAGGGGAACGTACTCCATATTTAGATTCGTTGACCAGAGGGATCTTTCTAGGAATGAGTTATTTCCACACAATAGGACATTTTGCTAGAGCCGTAGAAGAAGGTGTTGCCTTTGCTATAAAAAATAGTATAGAGCTACTCACTCAAATGGGATGTGGTGGATCAAAGATAATTGCTTCAGGTGGTGCAACAAAGAGTAAAACTTGGCTGCAAATACAATCAGATATTTATGGTAGGGAACTTTATTTGACTCAATCACAAGAACAATCTGCCCTTGGTGCTGCCATTGTTGCAGGTCTTGGTGCTGGGATATTCAAAGATATCCCAGAAGCTTGTTCCCAAATAGTTCGCTACCAAGATACAGTAATCATACCAGATATGAAAAAAAATGCTATCTATAATGAATTTTATAATTCCATCTACCTAAAGCTATACGAAAAAAACAGAGAGATATTTCACGCTCTGTATAATTTGAGCGATTAATCCTGTTTTAAACAGGGAAAAAATAATTTATGGAGGTCTATTATGAAAATGGACAAACGAAACGTTTGGGTGGTCATCTTGTTAGTTCTAGTAGTTTCCACTGGAACCGTTTTCGCTGGGGGGCAAAAGGATTCAGCTGCCAATCCCACCGAAAAAACGATGAAAGTAGGTATCTCTGTTATGTTCTCACATCCTTTTTTTGACACTATTACTGAAGGAGTTAAATCGGTAATGGAGCCAGCTGGCTATACTATAGTCGATAAGAGTGGAGAATTTAATGTTCAAGCACAAATTGCTGATGTTGAGGACTTTATTGTTCAAAAAGTTGATGCAATCTTTATTGAACCACATGATTCTGTAGGTATTAAACCAGCATTAATAGCTGCAAGAAAAGCAGGAATTCCTGTTAT
The DNA here is from genome assembly GCA_964481535.1 of uncultured Spirochaetaceae bacterium. Classification (GTDB taxonomy): domain Bacteria; phylum Spirochaetota; class Spirochaetia; order Sphaerochaetales; family Sphaerochaetaceae; genus SABI01. The sequence goes on from CAYZUR010000174.1 coordinate 3,334, forward strand.
CTGTCTAGATTCTCCAGCTGAAGATGTAGATCTCGTAGCCGCTAACTGTGCTACAGATAACTATGATGCGGGAGTTAAAAATGCTGAGCAATTAATAAAAGACCTTAATGGTAAGGGTAAAATTATTGTGTTAGATTCTCCTCAAGCAAATTCTTCTCTTCTTCGTGGTGATGGATTCCTTGATACACTCAAGGCAAAAGCCCCAGGAATTAAAGTAGTATCGCAACAAGATTATGCTGGCGCACAGGACAAAGCTCTAGTGATCATGGCTAACGTTATTCAAGGCCAACCAGAAGTTGATGCTATTTATGCAACAAACGAAAATGGAATTTTAGGTGCTATACCTGCTGTCAACGCTTCTAATCGTGATAAAGAAGGAATCAAATACTATTCAGTAGATGGTTCAAGCGGCTTTGTAGAAATGGTTAGCAAAGGTGAAGTAGCCGGACTTGCTTGTCAACAACCATATAAAATTGGTCAACTCGGTGCACAAGCAATGATGAAAGTATTAAATGGTGAAACTATTGAAAAACAGATTCAAGTTCCTGTTGTATACATTACTCCTTCAACGGTTAACGGTTTTAAAGGATTCTAATTTACTGTAGAAATACTGGAGTTGTTGGTTTTCTTAACAACTCCAGTTAATTCTTTTTATTTGTGATAATAGATAGGAGATTGTTATAATGGGTGAATACGCAATTGAAATGAATAATATTCACAAACATTTCCCAGGGGTATATGCATTGAAGGATGTAACACTAAAACTTCGTAGAGGTGAAGTTTTAGCTTTGCTTGGAGAAAATGGCGCCGGAAAATCTACTCTTATGAAAATTTTATCTGGAGTTTACTCTAGTGATGAAGGTGAAATATATATTAATGGCCAACAATGTCACATCTCTTCTCCTTCAGATTCTCGAAATTTGGGAATAGGGACAATCTATCAAGAACTATGTCTTGTTCCAAACATGATGATTTGGGAGAATTTTTTTTTAGGGATAGAAAAAGTGAGTCTAGGGCTCAGAAAAATCCAGATTAAAGAGATGCGAAATAAGACAAAAGAGGTTTTAGAATCTCTTGGATTAGATATAGATCCTTCGAGTAAAGTATCTAGTTTGAGTATTGCACAACAGCAAATGGTAGAAATCGCACGTGCTATATCTTTTAATGCACAAATAATTATTATGGATGAACCAACTTCCTCCTTAACTACTAAAGAAGTAGAAAAACTTTACGAATTAATAGGTAGATTGAAAAAAAATGATATTTCAATCATATATATATCTCATCGAATGGAAGAAATATTCAAAATTACAGACAATGTGTTAGTGATGCGAGATGGAGAGACTGTAGGAACTCATATTACGAGTAAAACTAATAAAGATGAA
>CAYZUR010000175.1:0-4650 GCA_964481535.1 uncultured Spirochaetaceae bacterium
CACACGAAACAGCTGGTGTCTCAATTCAGCAGTACATGAGTGCTATAGAAGCTGGGGCAAGCCAAGTTGACTTATCATTAGTTCCTGTATCAGGTGGTACATGTCAGCCAGATGTCATTACAATGTGGCATGCTCTACGTGGTACTGAATATACCCTCGACATTGATATTGAAAAAGTGATGAAAGCTGAAAGAGTGTTTGAAGAGTGTATGAGTGATTACTTCCTTCCACCTGAAGCAACTACTGTTAACCCCATTATTCCGTTTAGCCCTCTTCCTGGTGGAGCTCTTACTGCAAACACCCAAATGCTTCGAGACAATGGCCTCATGGATCGTTTCCCAGAAATTACCCATGCAATGGCTGAAGTTGTAGCAAAAGGCGGGTATGCAACAAGCGTTACGCCTGTTTCACAGTTCTACTTCCAACAGGCTTTTAACAACGTAATGTTTGGTCCTTGGACAAAGATTGCTGAAGGATATGGGAAAATGGTTCTTGGCTATTTTGGTAAGACCCCAGTTGCTCCCGATAAAGAAATTGTGAAAATTTCTGGTGAACAACTTAAAATGAAACCAACTACAGAAAAAGCTGTTGATATCAACGACAAAGATCCTAAAAAAGGACGAGACGTTGCTATTGAAATGCTTAAAAAAGAGAACTTAAAAGTTACTGAAGAAAACATCTTTATTGCAGCGAGTTGTAAAGAAAAAGGAATCCGTTATCTTAAAGGTGAAGGAACAGTAAATGGTGTAAGACTCAAAAGTGCAGAAAAGAAAGAAGCTCCAAAAGAGGTAGCAAAAACTTCTAATAACACTGATTACACAGTAAAAGTAAACAATTCATCATATGCAGTACAACTTAAGGGTGATAAAGCTATCGTTAACGGAGTCTCGTATGACATTGCAATTGCAGATGGTATAACGCAAGCAGCTCCTGAAGCACAAGCACCTGTTAGCGGCGCATCTGTCGAAGTAAAAGCACCAATGCCAGGACTCATTCTTAGAACCAATGTATCAGTTGGGGACAAAGTAAAAGAAAATGACGTACTTATGGTAATGGAAGCTATGAAAATGGAGAATGAAATATTTGCTCCAGTTGGTGGAACAGTTACTGAAATATCAGTAAAACAAGGTGACCAAAAGCAAGCTGATGAAGTCTTACTTGTTATTTCATCTAATGCTCCTGCAGAATCTAGTGCACCAAAAGTAGCGCCTACTGCTGCCCCTTCTAAAGGTGGAAGTGAAGTAAAGGCTCCAATGCCTGGCCTCGTTCTTCGCATTGATGTAAAAGAGGGAGATAGAGTTGAAGAAAATTCTCCAATTTTAGTCATGGAAGCAATGAAAATGGAAAACGAGATTTTTGCACCAGTAGCTGGTGTTGTTAAGAAAATTCTAGTTAAACAAGGCGATCAATTAATGGCAGACGATGTTCTTGCCGTGATTGAATAAGGGAGCTCATTCATGATTGGACAAGCATTTCAACAATTATGGCAAACAACAGGACTCCTTGGCTTCCTATCAACTGGTGGCTGGGGTAACCTCCTCATGATCCTCGTAGGATTCGGGTTGTTGTATTTAGCCATAGCAAAAGGATTCGAACCCCTACTTCTTGTTACTATTGGGTTTGGGTGTATCCTAGCAAATATTCCGTTTGCATATATTGCAGGAGTTGACCCTAACGCCACTCATGGTGGTGTCGGGTTTATTAAACTCCTCTATGATATGGGTATTGAAACGGGTCTCTTCCCTATCCTGATCTTTATGGGAGTTGGGGCAATGACTGATTTTGGTCCTCTTATTGCAAACCCAAAAACTCTCCTATTAGGAGCTGCTGCCCAAGTTGGTATCTTTGCAGCTCTTTTAGGAGCTCTATTGCTCTCATTTCTTCCAGGAATCAACTTTGACCTTCACGCTGCTGCCTCTATTGGTATTATTGGTGGAGCTGATGGACCAACCGCTATTTACGTAACAAGCCGACTTGCACCAGATCTCTTGGGATCCATTGCTGTAGCTGCTTATTCTTATATGGCCCTTGTTCCTATTATTCAGCCACCTATTATGAGATTACTCACTACCAAAAAAGAGCGATTAATAAAAATGGAACAGCTCAGACCAGTTTCTAAATTAGAGAAGATTTTATTCCCTATTTCAGTTCTTTCTGTCTGTGCAATTCTCCTTCCATCTGCTACTCCACTCGTTGGAGCGTTGATGTTTGGAAACCTTGCTAAAGAGTGCGGTGTAGTTAACAGATTAAGTGACACTATGCAAAACTCTCTTATGAACATTGTTACCATCTTCTTAGGTCTTTCTGTAGGTTCAAAAATGGAAGCAGCCCAGTTCTTAAACTTAAACACTCTTGGCATTCTTGCCCTTGGCTTAGTTGCATTCTCTCTTGGAACTGGAACTGGAGTACTCATTGCAAAATTGATGAATGTACTCGATAAAAAACATCCTGTTAATCCTCTTATTGGATCAGCTGGTGTCAGTGCTGTCCCTATGGCAGCTCGTGTATCCTCTAAAGTGGGACAAGAAAGTAATCCACAAAACTTCTTGCTCATGCATGCAATGGGTCCAAACGTAGCTGGAGTTCTTGGTTCTGCTGTTGCAGCTGGTGTATTACTTGCTGTTGTTCCTTACATGGAAGAATTAGTAAATGGGTTACGACCTGCATTACAATTACTCATGTAAAAAGAATACTGAATTATTACGTATCAACGGCTCTCTGTATGGGGAGCCGTTTTTTATCTATCACTAGAGGTTGTCAGTATTGAGTAAATCATGCGACTTTTCTGTTACCTAAATCTTGTCCCAATTCTTTTTATCGTCTATGCTACTTTTATGGTGATATTTATATTAATAGTGCTGTTTATTCTTTTTATGGTGTGGAACATTTCGCTTATCGGATATAAAGAGAAACATACTTCTCCTATATACCCAGTACTCGATAATGTATTCGACTCTCGATGCCTTCCAATTACACTAGAACATGATAAAAAGAGTGATAAAGCAATTATCATGATCCACGGTCTGCCGAGTACCCCTTATGCCTATAATTATGCTTCTCACGCAGCTCATGAACAAGGGTATGATGTATTTGTCCCACTACTGCCTGGTTTTGGAACAAAGCCAGAAGATTTAGCAGAGACTTCCTATTATCAATGGTATCAGTATATGAAGGAATTCTATCTAGCAAAGAGAAGCCAATATACGCATCTGTATATCATAGGAACAAGTATGGGTGGGGCAATGACACTCAACCTTAGTGAAGAATTTAGTAATACAGAATATAAACCAGATGCTGTTTGTACTATTGCTGCCCCTGTCTTTTTAAATAATATTACAATGGGTGTAATTAAGAGCCCTCTCTATTATATTGCACGAACAGCGGCCATCTTTACATCAACAATTAATACAGAGATTCACACAGGGAACAGAGAGAAAAATGATGGTGATGAATTATGGATGGGCTATAATGGAACATTTGTGAGAGTAGGAGTCTCTTTCTTATATGCTCTTAAACATATTAGAAAAAACCTTAATAAAATAACCCTCCCTATTATGGTAGTACATGATAAGAAAGACAAAACTGTATCATATAATAACCTCCCATACATTCTTCGTCATATTACCTCTGGTGAAGTAAAAGAAGTTACCACTGAGATGAATGCAACACATAATCATCATGTTCTACTGATGCATACATCTATTCAAAAGTCATTATTAGAAAAAATTCTTACCTTTTTCGAACAGCATTAATAAAGGAATCTAAATGAAAAGAGAGAACTATTTAAGTTGGGACGAGTATTTTATGGGTATCGCCCTATTATCTGCACAACGAAGTAAAGACCCAAGTACACAAGTAGGGGCATGTATTGTTAATGATGATAAAAAAATTGTTGGGGTTGGCTATAATGGCTTTCCTATGGGATGTAACGATGATGAATTACCCTGGGAAAGAGAAGGGGCTTTTTTAGAAACAAAATACCCTTATGTGTGTCATGCTGAGTTAAATGCTATTTTAAATAGTATCTCAAGGGATCTAAAAGGATGCTCCATCTATGTAGCCCTCTTTCCTTGTAACGAATGTGCAAAAGCAATTATTCAATCTGGGATAAAAGAAATTGTCTACCTTAGTGATAAATACAAACACACAGATATTGTAATTGCATCAAAAAGAATGCTTAATCAAGCAGGTATTGTTATGAGAAAACTTGACCTTGACAGAGAAGATATATGTATCTCTTTTATGGTAGGAGATTGATTAAATTCATGTTTGTAATAAACAAATAGACTAAAAAATTTTAAAAAATAAATCTAATAAGATACACTTAAGTATCAATTATGTAAGGAAATTTATGAAACACACAATACTCGCCGTAGGCTTAAATCCTGTTATGCAAAAAACTATTGTCCTTGAACATCTATGGGAAAATGAAGTTAATCGAAGTTCTAATTATTTATTTAGCGTAGCAGGAAAAGGGGCAAATGCTGCTAGAGTGCTAACCGAATTAGGAGTAAAGACCATCCATCTTACACATGGTGGTGGCTTGTTTAAACAGACTTTTGAATCAATGCTAGCTCAAGATTCAATAACATCTCATATTATTGATTCCAATAGTGAAATAAGGCTTTGCTACACCTTAATAAATCAGGA
>CAYZUR010000176.1:0-4591 GCA_964481535.1 uncultured Spirochaetaceae bacterium
AATCTAAAGTGGCCCCTTTAACTCGACCATGTTACAACTTGGGACGGAATTTGGGTTATGAATTTTGCTTTTGAATTTTATCATTAAGCATTTACAATATTGCTATTTTGTAACACAATGTATATACAAAGGAGGTTTGTTATTATGAATACAATTAATTTAAGAATAAATGATGAAGATAATAAATTAGTTAGAGATTATGCTAAAGCTAATAATATGACCATTTCTGATTTAGTAAGAAATTCTGTTTTGGAGAAAATAGAAGATGATATTGATTTAAAATTATATAATCAAGCTATGAAGGATCACAAGGAAAATCCTCAAGATATTAGCTTTGATGAAATGATGACTGAATTGGGATTTGATGAATAAACAATATAAAGTCAGATTAGAAAAATTAGCACAAAAAAGTCTAAAAAAAATGGATAAAAATGATTCTAAAATTATAATGGCTTGGATAAGTAGAAATCTAATCAACTGTGAAAATCCATATATTCACGGAAAATCATTGCAAGGAAATTTAAAAGGCAAGTGGAGATATAGAGTTGGAAATTATAGATTGATTTGTAATATTGACGATGAGAATATAATCATATTAGTCTTAGAAATAGGACACAGAAAAAATGTCTACAAATAAAAAAAGACAAAGTGAAAAACACTCTGCCTTAGTAAATTCAATAGATTCGTTGCTCTTTATGAGTTTGTCAATGTTAGATTAAGACAAACTTACCAAGCTGAGTTTTATATTTGTGTTACTGTTTAAAACTAGATAATACTTAATCTTAATGCTAAAACTCACTATTAGTATTACTATGATAGATATTTATCTTAAATTGCCTTCGACGCCCCAACCCTACCACCTAACCGGAGAAAAGCAGGCCAAAGAATGGAGTGAACATGATGGTGAACATGGTACAATCCAAAATACTACTGCAAAGGTATTAGATTTTTGTATAGAACCTAAAAAGAGAGTGGAGATTCAGGAATTCTTGGATATAAAGAGCAGAAGTTATTTAAGTCAAAAAATTCTTCGTTCATTGATAAAAGGCGGACTACTAAAGCTAACTATTCCTGATAAACCAACAAGTAAAATCAAACGTATTATTCATAAAAATGATACTGTCAGAGTGCAGAAATTGTGCTAATTCTATATATTATAATAATTTAGTAATATTTTTGATAGGATTTACTTATCTGTTATAGAAATGTGAAACGTAGTTCTATGGATGGGGCTTATCCCATGCACTGAACACAGCCTGCGATGCTCTGCGGTAGGATATCCCTTATGGGTATGAAAACTATAAAGAGGGTAAATGGCAGATAACGTTATCATAAGGGCATCACGAGAAGTTTTAGCTAAAATTGAAGCCGCCATAATTTCTGGAATAATGGAATCTCCCTTCACAATAGCTTCTATAGGGTGAAATGAATCAAACACTTGATTTCCATCAACTAATACTTTATCAATCCCATCAAAATTATTAATTACGTGTAGATATGCTTTTTTCATAGCTAAAAGAGATGCTTGTAATATATTGATTTTATCAATTGTCTTATGGTTAACAAAAGAAATAGCATAACAAAGAGCCTTCTCTTTTATTATAATCGCAACTTCCTCTCTTTTCTTTTGACTGAGTTTTTTAGAATCTCTTAATATTTCAAATGGAAAATTATCGCCAAGAACAACAGCCGCTGCACACACAGGACCTGCTATAGGGCCCCGTCCTGCTTCATCAATACCACATATATACTTCATACCCTTTATGATAGATGGCTATGACTTAATTTGTCAATTATCCTCTATTATGGTATACTTCGTGATGATAGAAGTTGATAGCGATATTCTTTTTAGGTAATGCTTCTAGAGTGCTTGCTTTAATAGATGCCAAAGTGGAGAGGGAATTGTTTTTAAAAAGTATCGAATTGTATGGATTTAAATCCTTTGCAGATAAAACCAGACTCGAATTTGCCCATGGTACCACTAGTTTACTTGGGCCAAATGGGTGTGGAAAGTCAAATATCGTTGATGCAATTAAATGGGTATTAGGAGAACAATCTACAAAAACACTTCGAGCTGGTAAAATGGAAGATGTTATCTTCAATGGCACTGAAAAACGGGCCGCTATGAGCGTTGCAGAAGTAAGTCTTGTCATTAACAATGAACAGAATTTATTACCAACAGAACTAAGTGAAGTTGAAATAAAGAGACGATTATTTAGAAGTGGGGAAAGTGAGTTCTTTATTAATCGACAGCAAGTAAGATTAAAAGATATTAGAGAATTATTCTTTGACACAGGAGTAGGTAAGTCTGCCTACTCAATTCTTGAGCAAGGAAAAATAGACCAAATATTATCACATAAGCCAGAGGATAGACGCTATATATTTGAAGAAGCAGCCGGAATTACCCGCTTTAAAAAACGAAGTGAAGAAGCTCTTCGTAAACTAGAGAGAACAAGTGAGAATATTGAACAAGTAGAAACATTATTAAGTGAAATTAAACGTCAGTATGATTCAAGGAAATCTCAAGCAGCAAAAGCTGCTCGTTATAAAGAGCTTGAAAGTGAATTAATAGATATTGAAGTCAATGTTGCCCTCTCTACTATCCACACATATGTAAAACTACAAGAGAAGAGAACTAAAGATTTAGAAGAAACTCAAGAGAGTTATGAAGATATTAAAGAGTCAATCAATGACAGAAGTGCTGGTATAGGGGAAGTTCAAGATACACTACATGGCTATAGTGAACAAAAGATGAAATTCTCTAATGCTGTACAACGATTTGAAGAACAAAAAAAAGGGACTTTTGATCGAATAGATCTCCTTAAACAGCGCTATCATGATTTTAGTATACAAAAACAAGATGCCGCTAATAATTACATACGAATAAAAGAGAAATTGAGCAGTGATGAAGAGTCTTTAGAAGATCAAGAAGATAAATATGAATCCCTCGTACACTCAATTACACAATATAAAAAAGATCTTGAAGAGAACTCAAAAGAAATAATACACACTCAAGAGATGATAGCTATTATTGATAAAGAAATTATTCGTTTTGAGCAAGAAGAGAGACAAAACCACAAGACACAAGAAGAACTTCGTAAGCGACTCATTATTCTCACTGATAACATCGTAGCAGAGTTAGAAGAGCTCTTAAGAGAAAATAATTATTCAAAAGAGGGACGAAATCAAGCCCTCGAACATCTTCATCACACCATTGGCACTATTAAAAAAGAAACTGAACGGTGGGCTCTTTTATCGATGAGTGTAATGGAAGGTGAAGATGACACTGATGAAATGAGTGGTGAGCAGATCACCTCTTTACTTATTTACTTAGAAGAAGAACTAAAGAATTTCACCTCTACCTATGTAACGCTCCTTGATTCACTCACGTCTCCTTCTGGGACAATCAGTAAAAAGAGGGGAGTTGATGAAGAAATTGATGCTTTAAGAATATCATTAGTAACAATGAGAGAATCCTTAGTCCGTCTCAGGAGTGAGAGAGAAGGGCTTGTTCTTCTCCTTGATCAGTACCGAAGTAAAGATACTTCCCTCCAAGTCTCTCTAACACAATATGAAACCTCACAAGAGGCGACAATGAGTGTTGTTGAAAGTTTGAAAAAAGTTATAGATGAGAAAAAATTCAGCCTTGAAGATTCTGTTAGTGACCAAGATGTGGCAGAGGGAAGAATGGGCGAAACAATGGATAAAATAACTACCATAAAAGATGAGCAAGTTCAAATTGATGATGAAATTGATGAATACAAGCAGAAACTTGAAGAACTTGAAAATATCATGAAAGAAACTCAAGATACTGTAAGAGCTCTACAGAAAACACAACAAGATGAGTATGAGCAATTGAATGAAATTAGAAGCAATATGGAAAAATATCGTCTTCATATTGATTCTCTCCATGAACAAATTCAACAAGTCTACCACCTTTTCTATGATGCATATGGAAGAAGCTTAAAAGAGTATTCTTCCCGCTTAGATAGCGAATTTGAAGTAGAATCGAACTTAAGAGAAAAACAAGTTGAATTGAAGAAACAGCTTCAGCAAATGGGGTATATAAACCACATGGCAGAGAGGGAATTTGAAGAGATAAAAGAGCGCTATGATTTTCTAAGTGAACAACTCAATGATCTAATCAAAGCAAAGGACAATTTAGAGAGAGTTGTCCAAGAAATTAAAGAGCGAAGTGAAGAATTATTTCTCACTTCTTACCACCAAATTAGGGCAAATTTTCACACAATGTTCCACCGAATGTTTGCAGGGGGAAGGGCAGAATTAAAACTCCTTAATCCAGATGATGTGCTTAATTCTGGCATTGAGATATTCGCTCAGCCCCCAGGTAAGAAATTAGATCGACTTGCTCCACTAAGCGGTGGAGAGAAGTCCTTAACTGCTGTAGCACTCTTGTTTGCTACTTATAAAGTAAAACCTTCCCCTTTTTGTATCCTTGATGAAATAGATGCAGCTCTCGATGATAGAAATATTGGGTATTTTTTAAATGTCTTAAAGGAGTTTAGTGAAACAAGTCAATTCATTATAATAACACATAATAAGCATACAGTTATGGGTTCTACTACTCTCC
>CAYZUR010000177.1:0-4588 GCA_964481535.1 uncultured Spirochaetaceae bacterium
TCTTCAGATTGATCATCATCATTATCTTCTTCATAGAGGTGAAGATTATCTTCTTGATTGTTTAGCTCAAGTTCTTTCTCTTCGTACATATCTTCTTTATCGAGTTCTCTTTCTACTTCTACTTCAATTGTTTCAAAGAGCTCTCTAGAAGGGTCTTCATGTTGATTGATACTCTCTTCTACTACTTCGGGATGTAAATCTTCACCCTCTTCTTCATCAAATGTGGGGTAATCAACTTTTTCTCTCTCTAATAGGGAGGCAATTTCTTTTTCTTTTTCAAGTTGTTCTTTTATTCTAAGAGCTTCAGCTATTTCATCTTCTAATGAGAGTAACTCATCTTTTGATGATTGAACTTCTTTATGAATAGTATCGATTTCATCCATTGAGGTGGCGACATTAGCAATAGCTTGTTGTAATTCTCCTAATGAAATTTTCTTCTCTTCTTGTATAGCTGTTAATTGTGTGTGGGCAACCCCTTTTTCTTCACCTAATTTCTGTATGTCACGGCTTAAGGCTTCTCTTTCCTGTATAAGGTGCATAAGGGTCTCTTGTTGAGCTGCATATTCTTTTTCACCATCGTGTACGTATTGTTTTACATCTGCTAATGAGAGACTCGTAGCTTGATGAAGAAACGCTATTTGATGCTGGACTCTCTCTACTTGAGTATCTACTTCAGATAAGAGAGATGAGGTGAGGGAATGTATTTTCACAAGAAGAGGATCTACACTTGCACTAAAGGCATCCCTTTTTTCATCAAAAGAAAGGGCAAGTTTATCTGTAGAAGAGTCTATGAGAGATTCTATTTTAGAGTGATAAATTCCAAATGATTGATGAAGAGATTGTTGCATCTGATCCATAGATTCTCTTGATTCTTCTATTGATGTAAAGAATTCTGATATAAGATGTTCAACTTTTTTAATTTCATTGATGTCTTCTTTTACATTAATGAGTCGATTTTCAACACTCTCTGTCATATCTGAGAGCGAGGTGAGAACACTATGATATTGTAATACAGTTGATTGTAACTCCTCTAGGTCTTGTAAGTGGGAGAATAATTCTTCTTTCTCTCCATGTATTTTCGTTACAGTTACCGCTGTGTCTTGTTGTATCTTGTAAATCTTTGATTCTATTTCTACAACTTTAGTTTGTATTTCTTCTCCAGATTGCTGCATTTTCTCACTAAAATGATTTACATATTTTTTTATATGTTCCATTTTCATTTTATTTTGATCAGATTTACGTAATGTAGCAACAATTACCATCGTAACAATAAATAGGATTACTGAGATCAATACTGGAAGCAATTCTCTCATGAGAACCTCCTACTTGAATATTTCTTGCAGTTGCCGATTCATATCGAGATAATCAGAACAAATAAAGTCGGCAAGTGGAAACTTGTGTGAATACTTCTCTCTCTTATTTTTACCATGAGAGTGAGGTAAGAGCAAGCACGTTTTCATTCCAACTCGATGAGCTCCAATAATATCTTTGCGGTAGCTATCCCCGACATACAATATGCTTTTCAAGGGGACACCCATTACCTGTTCAACATACTCAAATGGAGCTTTATGTGGTTTTAAATACCCCGATTCTTCTGTACACGCACAATGGTCAACAAGGTCAGCAACACGCAGGGCCTCAAGCTTATTATCTATTGGGAAATCTGATAATGCACCTATAGAAATATTATTCTCTTTTAGAGAGATAATTGTTTCTCTAAGATGGACAAAGGGTCGAATATGAGAGAAAGTTGATTTCATTTTATCATAAAATTGACTAGCAATTTTTTCTTTTATTATCTCTACAGAGAGATTACTCTGTAATTCATTTTTAACAAAATGAGCTTGTCTTTCTCTATATCCTTCTTGGTTTTCAGGGTCTGTCTTTTCCCCATTCTCCTCTCTTATGGCATGCCGAAATTTTTGAGTACTTTGCATAAGAGGGATAGAGGGGAATATAGTAGGAACTAAAAACAGACGAGTCATCCATATAGGATACATTGTCCCATCGATGTCAAAACAAATTGCTTTAATATCCATTACAACCGAGTTTTTGGCGTATTACGCTTTCTTTCTTTAATATCAATAGTAAGAGGAATTTGAGTAAACCCGAGGTCTTTTCTAATGTTGTTTTGTAGGTAACGAAGATATCCTTCAGGAAAGTCTTTTCGTCTATTTACAAAAAAGAGAAATCGTACAGGGTTTGCACTTACTTGCGTTCCATAATAGATTTTATAATGTCGGTGAGCAACACGAGGTGGTTCGTACGAGTCTGACCACTCTTTTAAGAAGTTATTCAGTTGTGCTGTTTCAACTCGTTTATTTAGTTGTTTCCACACACCCCATACAACGTCGAGCATTTTATCAATATCGACCCCATTTATAGCACTAATAGGAACAATAGGGGCAAATGAGAGAATAGGGAATATAAACCGTGCTCTATCTTTTATTGCCTCTAACTCATTCTCTACTCCTAGAAGTGTGTCTATTTTGTTAAAAACAAGGACAACCCCTTTCCCTTTTCGGACAATAAGTTGAGCGATTTTCTTATCTTGTTCAACAAGTCCAGTATTTACATCTATCATCAAGAGAACAATATCTGCTTCATCAATGGTTTTAATGGCTCTATTTACTGAATAATACTCTACATCTTCATCAACTTTACTCTTTCGCCTGATACCAGCTGTATCGAGGATAGTAAAATTAGACCCTTTGTAGGAGAATTCACCCATAATAACATCACGTGTAGTTCCAGGAATTTCACTTACAATAGAGGTATCTTTTCCTGTGAGGGCATTAGTAAGTGTTGATTTCCCTGTGTTAGGTTTTCCAAGTACCGCAATCTTAATTCTTTCATCGACTTCTTCAACCTCTTCAACCTCTTCAAGGTTAAGCATTAACATTAGTTCTTCTTCTAATGTATCAATACCAAGACCATGTGCTGATGAGAGAGAAACAAGACGAGGATAGCCAAATCGGTGAAAGTCATATACGAGGACGTCTCTGACAGGATCATCAACTTTATTTACAGCAAGTATTACTTTATCGCTATGGCGACGAAGAAGTTGAAGAAGCATTTCATCTTCTGCTGTGACTTGAGTACAATCCATCAATAATATAATTGCATCTGCAATTTCTAATAAAGAGAGACTTTTTTCTGTAACAACAAAGTCGAGTCCTTCTTTATCAATCTTCACTCCACCGCTATCAACAAGGAGAACAGGATGATTACCCAGCAACCATTTTTCGGGAATTAAATCTCTAGTAACGCCAGGCATAGCGTCAGTAATTGCCCTTCTTTTTCTTATTAACCGATTAAATAACGTAGACTTGCCAACATTGGGTCTTCCAATTATTGCTACTATAGGTACCATCTGCTTACGCAGTGATAATACTTCCGAATCTATCATGCATCCATTCCCTTATATAGGTGTTTATGTTTATGTGAGATTTCATCTCCATAACAGTTTCCACCAATTCCTGCGCTTCTTGCAATGTAATTGATCGTATGATGTTTTTAATTTCCAATATACTTATGGGGCTCATAGAAAATTCATCTAGTCCTAAACCAACTAACAACACTGTTGATAAAGGATCCCCTGCCATTTCACCACACATTGCCACAGGAATATTATGCTCATGACCTTTTTCAATAATCATTTTAATTAATCGCAATACACCTGGATGAAATGGTTGATAAAGATAAGCTATTTTATCGTTTCCCCGATCTACTGCTATAGTATACTGAATTAAATCATTTGTTCCAATGGAGAAGAAGTCTGTTTTTGGTGCTAAAAGATCAGCAACAAGAGCAGCTGATGGAACTTCAATCATAATTCCTACTTCTAGGTCTTCATCAAACTCAATTCCAGTTCTTCTACACTCATCTTTTACCTGTTCTAGGACGATAATGACATTATCGAGTTCTTCAGGTCCACTTATCATAGGGAACATAATTTTAGTTTTACCAAATATGCTTGCTCGTAAAATTGCACGCAATTGGATTCTAAATATATCTTTCCTTGATAAACAAAATCTAACAGCACGCCAACCAAGAATGGGGTTCTCTTCGCCTAACCCTTCCATCCCTGGAATTATTTTATCCCCACCTACATCAATGGTTCTTATAGTCACCGGTCCAATATCTTTCATTCTCTCTATTACTGATTTATAGGCAGTGAATTGCTCTTCTTCTGTTGCCCCACCTGGTTTCATGAAGAGGAATTCAGAACGAAAAAGACCAATCCCATCTGCGCCATGGGTAACAACAGCTTCTAACTCTTCAACTGTCTCAATATTAGCTTTTAAGGTGACAATATGTTTATCTTTTGTGATTGTTGCTAAATCAGCAAGTTGTTCTAATTCTTTTTCATGTGCAATCCATGCTAGGTTTCTCTCTTGCATTTTTTTTGCTGAAGCTGAATTAGGACGTACTGATACTTCCCCTCCATTGCCATCAACAATGATTTCATCACCCATTTTCACTTTTTGGGTGATTCGTCCAAGACCGAGTACTGTTGGAATCTGTAAGGCTCTAGCTAAAATAGCAACATGGGAGGTTCTTCCTCCTCTGTCGAGTGCAATTGCTT
>CAYZUR010000178.1:0-4570 GCA_964481535.1 uncultured Spirochaetaceae bacterium
AAATTAAAGCTTATTTTGCTGTTCCTACCAACTCTGTGCAAAAGATGGTTTTATATTTAAATGAACCTAACTGATGAAAGGGGAGAAGATCGACACTTTCAATACAGGAATATGATGATAAAAATTCACCTAACGTATGAAGTAAGGTATCATCTTGGGTGATCCCTGGGACCAAAACGTGACGAATCCAGACTCTCTTATTAATCGATTCAAGATAATTCAATGTATCGAGCGTATTATCATTACTTTGGCACGTAAGAATTACATGCTGCTCTTTTTCTACACTCTTAATATCGAGTAGAACCATATCAACTTCATCTAAGATCTCTTTACTTATTTCTAAAGGAACACTTCCAGCGGTATCTATTGCTGTGTGAATATGATTTTTTTTTGCTTCTTTGATAAGATTAAGGGTAAATTCTGGTTGTAATAGAGGTTCCCCACCACTAATGGTGAGTCCTCCATTTCTCAAAAAGGAGCGGTAGGAGAGAACATCTTTTATTACAGAATCTACACTCTTTTCTTTTCCTCTATGCGTTGACCAAGAATCAGGGTTATGGCAATACAAACATCTCATTTTACATCCTTGCAAAAAAAGGGCATAACGAAGACCTGGGCCATCTAATGCAGCTAAGGTTTCTACTGAATGAATCTTTCCTGTTACAGACATATCTCTCCTCCTATTTTATAATATCGTGTGGAACGTTCTCATTATTACATCGAGTTGTTGTTCACGGGTGAGTTTCACAAAGTTCACAGCATATCCACTTACACGAATAGTGAGCTGTGGATACAATTCAGGCCTCTCCATTGCATCAAGTAACACCTCTTTTTCTATGACATTTACATTGATGTGGTGCCCTTTTTCCATTACATATCCATCAAGGAGTGAGACTAAATTCTCTACTTGATTATCTACTGTTTTCCCTAATGCTGATGGAACAATACTAAAGGTATATGAAATACCATCTGCTGCATCCTTGTATGGAATTTTAGCCACACTCTTCATGCTCGCAACAGATCCTTTTTTATCTCTTCCATGCATAGGATTAGCCCCTGGTGCAAAAGGTTCCCCTTTCTTTCTCCCATCAGGTGTACTTCCTGTTTTCTTCCCATACACCACATTACTTGTAATAGTCAGAACTGATAGAGTTGGAATACTCTCTCTGTAGGTATGATGTTTTTTCAACTTATCGCTAAACATCTTTACAATCCATGTAGCTATCTCATCAACTCTATCATCATTATTTCCAAATGAAGGAAACTCACCCTCAATTTCATATTCAGTTGCTAATCCGCTCTCATCTCTAAGAGCTTTCACTTTTGCCCATTTCATTGCTGATAAACTATCTGCAACAACAGAGAGTCCTGCAATTCCTCCTGCAAGAGTGCGTACTACATGTTCATCATGAAGAGCCATCTGAATTCTTTCATAACTATATTTATCATGCATGTAATGGATCACATTAAGGGTATCAACATAGAGTTTAGCAAGCCAATCACACATTGTTTCAAACTTCCTCTTCACCTCTTCATAATCAAGATATGTAGAGGTAACAGGGGCAAACTCAGGGGAGACTTGTCTTCCATCAATTTCATCTTTTCCCCCATTAATGGCATATAACAGAGCTTTAGCAAGATTTACCCTTGCTCCAAAAAACTGCATCTGTTTTCCAATTTGCATTGCAGATACACAACAAGCAATACCATAATCATCTCCATGAACAGGATTCATAATTTCATCATTCTCATACTGGATAGAACTACTTTTAATTGACATCATTGCACAATAATTTCTAAAGGATTTTGGTAGACGAGATGAATAGAGAACTGTCAGGTTTGGCTCAGGTGCTGGGCCTAGATTCGTAAGGGTGTGAAGAAAACGATAACTCATCTTACTTACTAAGTGCCTGCCATCAAGTCCAATCCCCCCAATGCTTTCTGTAACCCACGTTGGGTCTCCACTAAAGAGTTGATCATAGGAAGGTGTTCTTAAGAAACGAATGAGACGTAATTTCATCACGAAGTGGTCTACAAACTCTTGAATTTCATCTTCAGTATATGTTCCTTCATGTAAATCTTTTTCACTGTAAATATCTAAGAACGTAGAGACTCTTCCAAGGCTCATCGCTGCCCCATTTTGTTCTTTCGTAGAAGCAAGGTAGGCAAAATAGATCCATTGAATTGCTTCTTTGGTATCAGTGGCAGGCTTTGAAATATCAAATGAGTAGGTAGCGGCCATTCGAGTGAGTTCGCCTAGTGCACGAATATGTTCACTGATCTCTTCTCTGTGTCTCATAAGGGACTCATTCATAACATCCCCTATAGCATTTCTTTTAATCTCTTCTTTCTCTTTAATAAGATAGTCTGTTCCAAAAAGGGCAACCAATCGATAATCACCAATAATTCGACCTCTTCCATACGCATCAGGAAGTCCTGTAATAATTGCGCTATGACGAGCTCTTTTCATCTCATCAGTATAGACATCAAACACACCATCATTATGTGTTTTTCTAAAGGTAAATACATTATCAACCTCTTTTGGAACTTCTTTGCCATATGCTTTTAAAGCAGTATGAACTAATCGAATTCCCCCAAATGGCATGATAGATCTTTTAAGGGCTTCATCAGTTTGAAGGCCCACAATTGATTCTAAATCTCTATCAATAAATCCAGGGTCATGACTCTCTATCGTTGCAATTGTTTCATTATCAATCCCATACATCCCACCACGTTCTATTTCTACGAGTAATAATGCTTTTACTTTATCCCATAGTAATTGTGTTTTTTCACTAGGTGGTGCTAAAAATGTTTCATCTCCATCATATGGTGTGTAGTGCTGTTGTATATAATCTCTTACTTCCATTGTTTTTTCTCCTGTTCACGTATGTTGTAACAGAAATAGAAAAGAGGTGTTGTGATTCAAGTCACAAATGCAACGAAAATAAATATATTGTATGCATTTCCCTTAAAAAAGATTACACATAGCCTTTTATATACAAATTACGTATGTTAATACTATGGAAAAAGATATGAATGAATGTAACTGTAAGAATGAATCTTGCCTAAAAAAGGTTCCCCTTTTTGCCTCAATTGATAATGACTCATTAAAAGAAATCACCACACAAATGGAACACCGGGTCTATCAGAAGAATGAGATAATTGTATTAGAGGGAGATCAACCTCTCGGGTTTACTGTTCTCCAACAAGGATCTGCCAAAGCTTATAGGATTACAAGTGATGCAAAAGAACAAATACTCTACATATTTCCAACAAAAGATTACTTTGGAGCCCGCTTTTTATTTACCGAAGATGAAGTTCCCTACTCTGTTGTTGCCCTTGAAGAGACTCATGTCTGTATTTTGAGTAAAAAACAATTAAAAGATATTTTACTTGAGCACCCTAAAGTCGCAATTTTGCTTATTGAAGCAATGGCGATGAGGATGAAACGATTAGAATTATTGATGCAACAAACAGGGAAGAAAAAAGCAGAAGGAAGAATAGCTGCAATACTTTTAGAATTTATTGACACCTATGGACTAGAAAAAGATGGGAAAACTCTCGTTACCCTTCCACTAAGCCAAGAGGGTGTTGCTAACTATGTAGGAGTTGCAAGAGAAACACTTTCAAGAAAGCTCTCCCTATTAGAAGAGCAGCACGTTATTGCATTTGAAGATGCTCATAGCATGGTAATTCTCAACAAACAGCGACTCATAGACTTAAGTACTGGAGAAGACGAATTACACGTATAGAGCTGATGCAACAATAATAAAGATAATAGAGATAACAGTATCAAGTGAGAGCGTATTAGCTACATAATCCATATTTTCTTTATCAGACTGTTTCATAAATATTGAAATCACAAAAGGTGGTGGAGTTAAGAACATCACCATCATTGCATATGAATAAATTCTGTCTAAATGCAATAAAGACTCAACTACAACACTATTAATAATAATTACCAGCATAAGAGAAAGAGCTTTTCTCACTACAATCGTTTTAATCGAAAGAGAAAGATTTTGAGGATCAATGTGTATTGTATAGCCGATACTTATTGCAATGAGGGGAACTGTAAGAGAGCCTACCATATCAATGAAGGAAGAGAGAGATGCTAATAGTGGAGTGACAGTTACAGATGGAGCAAAGATAGAGAGGATAAGTCCACTTATAATAGAAATAATTACAGGAGAGGTGATAAACTGCTTTATCAACACCTTAGTATTCTGTACTCCATCCCTCTCTTTAATGAGCATTGCCATTAAGATAAAAAAGACAAATACAACCTGCCCCAAGTCTATTATAGCAATCTTCCCTAGATTCTCATCGCCATATAAAGCAAGAAATAGAGCATATCCTAACATACCCATTTCAAAGCCACCCATCATCATAGCAAAATAGGGTGTTTTAATATGGAGTAATTTTCCTATTCCTCTACCGAGGATCACCATTAAAATACAACTAAGAAATACTACTCCAATAAGGATAAGCATACGGGGAGAAGCTTCTATTGATAAAAAGGCTTTAAAAAGAAGAGCCGGGAGGGCAATATTAGAAACTACTTTTTTTAACC
>CAYZUR010000179.1:0-4546 GCA_964481535.1 uncultured Spirochaetaceae bacterium
TAGGATACAAAATTGAAGAACATCTTACACAGCCAGTTCTAGGTCTCTATCCCTATTTCTCAAAACAACTTCCATGGCACTCAATATTTCTCCTCCCATCTATTCACCCACTCCCTTATACAAAAGAGTTTTTTTCTCCCTATAGTGAAGAGTATTACGCTGTTACTGTTATGGAGTGTTCAATTAAAGACGAAGTAGTATTTCTTATTAAAGATATTTCATTTGAGCACTACCTCCTTTCTGTCCAAAAGGAGATAACAAAAACCCAATTTGATGTTTTACTGTTTCTTAATGATGAATTAAAAATGCAAGATATTACTACCTCAAATGATAAAGAATACCTCACAAGACCTCGTGAAGAGCTGATTGGGTTTTCAATGAGGGAAGTGTTTGGGAATGAGTTTTCCATACCCATGGAAGAATTAGCACTTCTCTCCAAAGAGAATGGACACAAAAACTCTATGATATATATCTCGCCTGAGATACATGACACACGTCGATTTAAAGTTATTGCTCAATGCATTACAGCAAACAATAGTAATTCTTATGTTTTGAGTATTAAAAATATTACTTCTAATATTGATCTCTCAGATTCTCTCACCGATTCTATAAGCCACGGAATAATTATTCATAACGAACAGGGTATTGTCTACTCTGCAAATAATCGGTTATTTGAGATGACAGGTTTTAGCAGTGAGGAAGTTGTAGGAAAACATATTACTTCTATCCTTTCTGAATATAAAACAAAGTCAAAGTATGAAACAATATTATTAAATAAGAAAAATCAGTACTACAGCGTAAGTGTTTCATCGACTCCTATTTCTCCGACCTGTCAAGAACCGAGAGTAGTAACTGTTGTAACCAATATTACCGAAGTTCAGGCAACAGAGCGTTTATTAGAGAGAAAAATTACATTTGAAAACATCTTAATCGATCTTACAAGCAGAATTTTCACCACTAATGAACTTAATTTTGATGCAAGGGTTGATCACGCACTTACCGTATTAGGGGATTTTACTGGAGCAGACAGAGCATATATTTTCTTGTATCGAGAAGGTGAGACAATGGATAACACCCATGAATGGTGTGCATCAAATATCGAATCAGAAAAAGAAAATCTACAACAGCTCCCAAAAGATATCTTCCCAAATTGGGTCTACAACCTCTCTAGAGGAAAAGAAATCTACTTTAAAGAAATAGATGAGTTAAATGAAGAGTGGGCAGCAGAGAGGGAAATCCTCCTTGCACAGTCGGTAAAATCAGTGCTTGTCCACCCCATCATTGGTCAAGATTATAATTTTGGATTCATTGGTTTTGATGCAGTTAGAAGTAATATGAGTTGGAATAGAGAAGAGAGGCAATTACTACGTTTCTTTGCAAACAATCTCGGTGAAGTACTTGCAAGAAATAACAATGCAAAGAAAATGGAAGAGATGAGAGAAAAAGCTGAACAACTCGCTCGAGAGAGAGAGATGATGAACAAAGAGCTCAACTCCTTCTTTGCTAAAATAAGCCATGAAATTAGGAACTCAATAAACGGCATTATTGGTGTTAACTCGATGCTCCTTGATACAAAACTAGACCCATATCAATTTCGACTTGCTAATATTGTTAAAAGCAGTAGTGATTTTCTGAGTAATCTCGTACGAGATGTTCTTGATTATTCAAGAATTGATCAATCTGCTGTCGAATTACATGTAGTACCGTTCGCTCTCAATAGTATAATTGAACATGTGATTGAGTCCCTTGAACAAAGTGCTGTAGATAAAGGGCTCACTCTTTCCTTTACCCAGGATAGAAAAATCCCCTTTCTCGTTTTAAGCGATCCTATAAAAATAAGTCAAATAGTAAGCAATTTGTTAACTAATGCAATTAAATATAGTGATGATGGAGAAATAATTATTTGTACAGAGTTAGAACATATTTCTCAAAACAATATTACAGTTTCAATCTCTGTAACTGACGATGGAATCGGACTAAAAGAAGAAGATGTAAAGAAAATATTTACTCCTTATTTCCAGGTAGAAGAGACAAAATTGGAACTAAATAATTCTACAGGCCTCGGCCTTCCCATTATAAAATGGCTTACTGAAGCTATGGGTGGTAGTGTAGAAGTACAAAGCACCTACAATAAAGGAAGTACATTTACCGTAACAATTCCACTTCAAATAGATATAAAAGCTAATTCATCACATCTACTCGATGAGTCATGGATAAATACTCGAGCTCTTGTTATGAATACGAATATTACTAAAGCAAAAGAATTGGCCGCTACTCTTAGGAGCTTTCAAATTGAAGTAGATATCATCACAAGTGTAGAAGAATTTAGAGAAAGTCAAAACCTTATTGAGGAAGAAGATCATCCATACACTTTGTGTCTAATCGATAATTCAATGATAAAGGATGCAATGTATGAAAAACTTGTTCAATATAAGAAAGGAGGAATACATGATAATCATCTCATCTTCCTTACCTCAGACAATCCCGTTTCATCCTCTTCGTATTTATATAAAGATGAAGAAATAGTTGATGGCTACTTGGTATATCCTATAGAACCAAACCAACTTCTAGATCAAATATATACTAAAATGAGAAAAGTTGAGAAAAAGAAAAAAAATAAGTATGATGAGTTTAAAGTTCTTTCTCCACTAAGGATCCTCATTGTAGAAGATATTGAAATAAATCAAGAAATCATGCTCTATCAGCTTGGGCAAGTTGGAATTCAATGTGAAGCCGTGAATAATGGTCACGCAGCCATCGAAAAAGTAAAACAATCTTTCTATGATGTGATCCTTCTCGATATAAGGATGCCTGGAATTGATGGATATGAAACTACTCGACTTATTAGAGCTCTCCCTGAAGCAGAACGTGCAGCCATCCCAATTATTGCAATGACAGCAAATGTTAATGTAGGAGAGAGAGATAAGTGTTTGATAGCTGGAATGGATGATTATCTTTCAAAACCTATTAAGCCTGAAGAACTATATGGAATCTTGTTACAATTTCTCCCTATTGAAATTCTTATTCCAAAAAAAGAGAATAGATATAAAATTAATTCACATAACCCAAGTAAACACTCCCTAAAAGGTATTGAGATAGATAAAGCTTTTAATCTTCTTAATAATGATAAAGAATTGTTCACTCATCTGCTCAATCAATTTTATGAAGGATATCATAATTTTACGAATCTTTATAACGATACCGCCGATGATGATAATGAACGTATTCGTTTTGTTCATTCAATTAAAAGCATTTCAGCTAACTTAGGGGCAACTAAATTATCTCATCTTGCTTCTGTACTTGAAAAAATGGTCACAGAAGGACTTTATGAAGATTATGCTCCGGCTCAACATGAATTCATGAGTGAGTTTTCCCTTGTGATTAATTCAATAAAGCATTCTGAATATTTCCAAAAACTTACACAAAAAGAAACATTGTACTCAACATCTTTTCCAATACAAGAAATAATTTCACTTCTAAATATATTGAAAAAGAGTTTGATTGGTGGAAAAAATAAAGAGATTAATGAAACAATTGAAAAACTACTCACCATTTCATACGACGGATTAGTAAAAGAGAAAATTACCACATTACAAAATTTTATTCGGCTTTATAATTACACTAAAGCGACAGTTCAGGTAGATGAAATAATTTATCTACTAGCACAGCAAGGACAATAATACGATGAATACTATATTAATTGTAGAAGATTCTCCCTTCCACATTGACTTACTCGTTGCTTCATTAGGAAACGATTATAATCTTCTTATAGCAATCGATGCAGAAAAAGCGCTAGATATCTTAAAAAATGAGATACCAGACTTAGTTATTCTCGATGCTATACTCCCTGGAATGAATGGCTTCCAATTTTTAGAGTTATTACACGAAACGAAACAGCTTAAAGATATTCCAGTAATATTTACTACAGGGATGGACCAAGTAGAAGATCAATTGAGAGGGTTTAGCATAGGGGCTGTAGATTACATTACAAAGCCATTCAATACAGATTTAGTCAGAAGAAGAGTTGCCCTTCAATTAGAACTCGATAATCACAGAAAGCACCTCGAAGCACTCGTAGAAGCACGAACTAAAGAGATTGAACACACCAGAGATACCGTTGTTCAAGCTGTGGCGTACCTTGCTGAATCAAGAGATAAAACAACTGGTGTCCATATTTTTAATACACAAAGGTATTGCCAGATACTTGCTGATGAGGTTGCTAGGAGGCATCCTGAATTGCTCGATAAATCAGAGGTTGCCCTATTAGCACAAGCATCAGCTCTTCATGATATCGGCAAAGTTTCTGTTGCAGATGCTATTCTACTAAAAGAAGGACCACTAACAATTCAAGAGATGGAGGAGATGAAAAAGCATACTATTTACGGAGGGGAAGCTATAAGAAAGACAATGGAAATGGTAGGACAAAATACTTTCTTAAAGAAATCTTATGAAATAGCCCTCTCGCATCATGAAAGATATGATGGCTCAGGTTATCCAAATACTCTCAAAGGAAGGGAGATTCCTATTAGTGCTGCTATTGTTTCAA
>CAYZUR010000180.1:0-4541 GCA_964481535.1 uncultured Spirochaetaceae bacterium
TTGGTACCACCACATCGTGACCCATGCTAGGTGAAGTGACTTGACTTTAGGTAGTGAACCTTCGTAGGATTACCTATTAAGTATAGAATGGAGGATATGTTATGCATAAAAGGCCTATTGGTTTAAACAAGACAAAGGTTTCTGAGGTTGGTCTTGGCACTTGGCAGATTGGAGGATCATGGGGAACGGTAGAAGACAAGACAGCTATGGAAATTCTTCATACCGCAACTGAGGCAGGAATAACGTTATTCGATACCGCTGATGTGTACGGTGATGGAAGAAGTGAAAGATTCATCGGAAAATTCCTAAAACAGCATTCTGGAAAGATTTATGTCGCAACCAAATTGGGTCGTGGATCAAGTCCTGGTTGGCCAGATAACTTTACTCCAGAGGCGATGATCAAACATACGAACGATTCGCTTTCCCGATTGGGTTTGGAACAAATCGATCTTATTCAGCTTCATTGCATCCCTCAAGAAGTATTGGCTGACGGTACTGTGTTCGATGTCCTGAGGGATCTAAAGAAGCAAGGAAAGATTGCTAACTTCGGAGCCAGTGTCGAATCTATTGAAGAGGGGCTTATTTGCCTAAAGGAAGAGGGAATAGCCTCATTGCAAGTTATCTTTAATATATACCGCCAAAAGCTCATCAGCGAACTCTTTTCCAAGGCACAGCAACAGGGTGTTTCCATTATTGCGCGCGTTCCATTGGCAAGTGGCCTTTTATCAGGGAAAATGAAAAAGAGTACCACGTTCGATATAACGGACCATCGGAATTTCAATCGTGATGGTGCTGCATTCAACGTAGGAGAAACCTTTGCGGGCCTTCCGTTTGACAAAGGGGTGGAGCTTACAGAAGAACTTGCTTCGTTCAAACCGGAGGGGATGACATTGGCTCAGATGGCACTACGGTGGATATTGGACTATGATGCTGTCTCTGTAGTTATTCCAGGAGCCAGTCGACCTGCACAGGTTCTAGACAATGCGGCAATATCAGCTCTTCCTCCCTTATCTCCTGAATTGCACAAAAAATTAGAAACATTTTATATAGAGAAGGTTGCACAACATATCAGGGGTCCTTATTAAGATAAAAGAGGTAGGCAACTATTCAAACCTACACAACTGTGTGTAAGTTGGAGATATCATGGAAAATTCTCTTTTATTAGGTGATTTGATACGTGCAAAAATAGTTGCTAATCATTGATTTATTAACAAACAACAGGAATACCTCTGAAGGCATAGCCTTCAGAGGTAATTAAGCGACAAAAAAAGATATTAAGCACAGATTATACTGGAAATATCTACTTTGAAACTCAACACCCTGCTCAGTAATAAAGATATGATTTTATGTAAAAAGAAAACAGCATCATCTAATCTTTTCCACTAATGGTAGTTTACCCATATTCTCTATTTTTCTTCCTAGAGTCATTCCCCAATAATTTTTATTAATACTCTCTTATCTCTTTTCCCATCTATCTCCTTGTAGGAAATGGGTCAATGTCTGCGTCATTGTTAGTGATAGCAATGGTGACTTCTCTTGTCATGGTGGTTCTTTTTAGGTGGGCATCCCCAGTGTCTTCATAACCATTGTGCATATAATAGGGAGTAGGGCTTTTCAGGAGCTAAGTGTTCAAGCTACTTTTCTTGCTTCTTGGTGGAGGCCTGATTCATCATCGTTGATAAAGACACTCATCAGTGATGTGCGTTGCGTTTACTAAGGGAAACTAGTTACACAGCGTTTTTGATTATAGAAGGAAGTCTATAGGTTGATTGTATAAACGACATCTCTCTTTCGGATGGCTAATATTAAGATAACCAGTTCGATGTCGGTTATCAGGGAAATGATTCGATGGCTCCCAACCCTGTATCTCCAGTAGCCCGATAGGTTTGCAGTCAACTGTTTACCAAAGGCACGCGGATCATCGCATTTTTCGAGTTTTCTCAAGTATTTCAGGATTTTTATTCTTACCGAGTTGTCTAAAGCCGAGAGCTCTTTTTCAGCTTGGGTTTCAAATTTTATCTGCCAATCCATTCGCTTCGATAACCTCATCCAGTGTGTGCGTCTTGCTAATTCCCGCCCTGAGATCTTCTTCGCGTTTCTGGGCCAAGTATACCAACTCAAGGTCACTTACTTTTTCCAAGAGCGCTTCCTGAATGTAGTAGGTCTTTGTTCTTCCGGTTCGCTTTGCCAAATTATCGATACGGGCAACCAATTCTTTTGGCAATCGCACGGAAATGGATTCACTCATCTCAATGTCCTCCTGTGTTTATTGTGTCACATGTAATACATGTAAGTCAACTTTTTCTTGCTAACTTACATCAGTGATAAGATATTTTTTCTCCAATTATCTCACATTAGCATTCTCTTATCTCTTTTACCATCTATTTTCTTGTAGAAGATCTGTTCCCATGGGCCACTGTCTGCATCATTGTTTGTAATAGCAATGGTGACTTCTCTTGTCATGATAGTTTTCTTTAGGTGAGCATCTCCATTATCTTCATAGCCATTGTGAAGGTATCTTGAGTAGGGGTTTTCGGGTGCGAGTTCTTCTAGCCACCTTTCAAAGTCTTGATGGAGTCCGCTTTCATCATCGTTTATAAATACACTCATCCGTGATGTGCATCGCGTTTACTAAGGATAACTAGTTACTCTGGATATATCGTTATAGGAGGGGTTGTGGAATTATGCTGCTAGGGAAAGGATAAGGTGATTGTTGGGCAATACCATAGGAACTGCTAGAGTACCGAAGAAAATATATCTTAAAGGTTTTTATAATTAATGAAACAGCAAAATGATTCTCTCTTTTCTCTACGGATTTCAAAACCAAGAAATCTAAAAAATGAATTTTTATCTGGGCTTACTGTTTCTCTAGCTTTGATTCCTGAAGCCATAAGCTTTCATACTTGGAATTGATCCAATCATTGGGCTTTACGCTGCGTTTATCATGGGGTTAGTCACTTCTTTGATCGGGGGACGACCCGGTATGATCTCCGGTGCAACAGGAGCGGTTGCAGTAATCCTAGCTCCCTTGGTCAGAGAAAGGCTTGCACAGGGAGGCATGGAATCTGCCCTGGGATATCTTTTTGCAGCTGTAGTATTGATGGGAATCATTCAAGTATTGTTCGGGATACTTAAGCTAGGGAAATTTATCCGTCTAGTACCTCATCCAGTTATGCTCGGTTTCGTGAATGGTCTTGCAATTGTCATATTTCGTTCGCAGTTCGAGATGTTTGAACTGAGCCATCGCCTACCTATGCAGCAAAAGACACTGATTTGGGCTGTTATAGGAATCTTGATCCTATTGACCATGGCTATAAGTGTTCTTATGCCTAAAATAACCAAGGCAGTACCGGCAACCTTGACTGCTATGGTAGTGGTCAGCTTGATAGGTTTAATTTTGAATCATTTTGGAATTGTACAAGTCATGACTGTATTGGATTTTGTGCAGGCCAAGGATCCAACTAAGATGACTCTTGCAGCATCTTTGCCTCGCTTTGCAGTTCCTCTTTTTTCCTTTTCTTTAGAAGCCTTTAGAATTATCCTATCATATTCCATACTGGCAGCTTCTGTTGGACTGATTGAGTCTCTGATGACTTTGACCTTGGTAGACGAGTTAACTGAAACACGAGGCTTCGGTAATCAGGAATGTGTCGGACAGGGAATCGCCAACATCTTGAATGGCTTTTTTGGTGGCATGGGGGGTTGTGCAATGATAGGTCTGAGTATCATCAATATCAGAGCCGGTGGACGTGGAAGAACCTCGGGTATAACAGCTGCATTAGCTCTGTTAGGATTTATCCTCTTTGGTGCTCCGCTAATCAAACAGATTCCGTTGGCAGCTTTAGTCGGGGTAATGTTTATGGTAGTCATCAGTACTTTCGAGTGGTCCAGTTTTCGCGTTATGAAAAGTATTCCAAAATTAGATGCATTGATCATTGTTTTTGTGTCGGTGGTCACCGTCGTTACTAATCTAGCCATAGCCGTGGCATTGGGAATCGTCTTTTCTGCATTGGTTTTGCATGGGAAAAGGGAAAGAAAATAGAGGCTAATCCGTTTACCAATAAATTTGGTTCCCGAATCTATCCGTTGGAAGGGTCTTTGTTCTTCGGGTCCGTACAGTCATTTAGAGATCTGTTTGATTTTACTAATGATCCTCTCGATATTGTTATCGATTTTGATAAAGCTAATGTTCACGACCACTCTGGGCTAGAAGCTATAAGCTTTGTAGCTGAGAAATATGAACAACAAGGTAAGAAACTTCATTTGCTAAATCTGAGTGATGAATGCTTGAAGTTACTGAAAAAGGCAGAAAATATTGTAGAGGTCACCATTATCGAAGGATCACATTTTCAACTAGCACACGATCAGTTGGCCTGGCAGGGGTTGCGCCTTAAAGAGAGACTGAAAAGGGCAAAGCCTATCCTATAGCATCTGATTGCTCCAGTAAAACTTCATAGGCAAATTCTATGAAAACTACAGGAGTGTTTCCTACCAAAACTATAGAATAGGAGAGGAAAGAATATGATATCTCTCCTATTCCT
>CAYZUR010000181.1:0-4532 GCA_964481535.1 uncultured Spirochaetaceae bacterium
GGCAGAAAGTTCACAATAAAGGGTAGATCCACCCCAGTCTTCTGGCATGAGACCATGATCAGAAAGCTGTTGCTTTACTCTGTCAATATTCGCATCAAATAAGTCAATTTTATTTACAGCTACAATAATAGGTACTTTTGCTGCCTTTGCATGGTCGATAGCTTCAATTGTTTGAGGCATCACTCCATCATTAGCGGCAACTACTAATACAACTATATCCGTAACTTGAGCTCCTCGAGCTCTCATCATTGTAAAAGCTGCGTGTCCTGGAGTATCTAAAAAGACTACATCTCCTCTATTCGGTAATGTAACTTTATAGGCACCAATATGTTGAGTGATTCCACCAAATTCATCTGCTACTACATCAGTAGATCTAATAGCATCAAGAAGTTTTGTTTTACCATGGTCTACGTGACCCATGATCGTTACAATTGGAGCTCTATCAAGCATGTCTTTATCTTTATCATCCTCTGTTTGAATTAATGTTTCATCATAGAGTGAGACAATGTTTACTTCGCAGTTATATTCATTAGCGATGAGTGTTGCTACATCTGAGTCTATTTGTTCGTTAATAGTTACCATCATTCCCATAGAAAAGAGTTTACCGATTACTTCAGACGCTTTGAGATTCATCTTCTTAGCTAAATCACTTACGGTGATAACTTCCATGATGTCAATTCTCTTTGGAACTGGATTTGCTCGGTGAATATCTTTTCGTTTGATGTGAAAATCTCTTTCCGTATCACGTTCAGGTCGTTGGAAACTCTTCTTCTTTTTAAAGATTTTCTTACTAGTTTTTTGTACTACTGTCTCTTCTGGTTTGCTAGATGAGCCACCTGGACGAGGACCTCTGTTAAATGTATTAGGACCTCTATTATCTCTATTAAAAGGAGGACGAGAGCCTGGAGCCCCACCTGGACGTGGTGGATATCCGCCGCCACCTGGGCGTGGTTGGTACCCACCTTGACGAGGTGGATATCCGCCTTCTCTATTTTGACTATTAAAAGGAGGACGTGGAGAATTCCCTCTTGGTTGGTATGGAGGTCTAGCTCCACCTGGAGGTGAGGAACCTGCTGGTCCCCTTGAATTTGGGTTATAAGGCCTTCTTTCAGTGTTTTGCGGTCTATTCTGATATCCCCCAACCTGTCCAACTTGGCGAGATGGCCCAGTTTCTTTAGGTTTAGTAGTATTTAGAATATTTTTTCTCCATTCAGCATGGTCTTGGGCGTTCTGTCCTTGACCTGGTACTGGTGGAAGATCCTTGGGATCAATTACCTTAATAGTAGAAACACCTGTGTGAGGAGTTCGTTTGAAAGGTTCATGAGTTTTTCTAGGCTGTTGAGCATGTCGAACCTCAGCTGGTTTTTTAGCTGTAGGCTTAGGTGAAACATCTTTTTGAGGCTTTTTATCCTCAGTTGGTTTATCAACAGGTTCACTTTTAGCGACTTGAGTTTTCTCAACTGCAACAGCAGGTTTTTCGACAACAGGCTTTTCAGGTTCTGCTTGAACTGCTTGTGGTCTTACCACAACAACTCGTTTTTTAACCACCACTACTTTTTTCTTCTCACCCACACGAGGATTCGAAACATCTTTTTTTTCTGACAACTCTTCTTTAGGAGCCTCATTTTGATTTTTCTGGTGTCTAATTAGGGTTGCTTTTGGCTTTTTATCTTCTTCACTCATACTTATTTTCTCATTACTCCTCATCAACTTCCATTTCTTCGAAACTTAATCCTACTCCACAATTGGGGCAACTTGTCATCTCTGGATTAAGAGTATGTCCGCATTCTGGGCAAAGGAACTGTTGTTCTACTTCATCCTTCGATTCTTCTTCAACGATATCAACATATTCATCAAGAATAGTGAGACCGCTTCGCATCTCTTGTTCATTGATATCTTCAAAGGACTCAATATCTTCATCACTCAAATTAACAAACTCTTCAACTGTATAGATATCATAGTAGTTAAGTTTTTGAAGAAGACCTGCATCAAATTCTGCAATATCAGAAAGCATCATTTCATCATCTTCATACTCAGTGTATTCTTGTTCAACACTATCATCACTAAAGAGTGCATCAATTCTCCCTTTAGTTTCTACATCTAAATCTAATTCTCTATACTGGTCAACAGTTTTTACATCGATGATCCAGTCTGCAAGTTTATTAGCAAGTCGTACATTAATCCCCTGCTTTCCAATAGCCAATGACAGTTGTCCATCATCTACTACTGCAATAGCAGTTCTTTTTTGTTCATCAAGAATAACTATCTTCTTAATTTCTGCGGGAGATAGACAGTTCTTAATATATTCAATGGGATTAGGATCATAACGTAATACGTCGATTCTTTCCCCTTCCATTTCTCTCATAATAGTCTGAACTCGAATTCCCTTCAACCCAACACATGCTCCAACTGGATCTAAATCGGTTCGATGTGAATATACTGCGACTTTTGTCCTATATCCTGGTTCTCTAACGATTTTGTGTATTTCGATTGAATGGTCATATATTTCTGGAACTTCTAATTCAAATAATTTCTTAACAAATTCAGAGTGTGTTCTACTTAGTTCAACTCGAAGGTCTCCCCTTTCTGGTTTCTCTACTCTAAATACGTAGCATTTAATTTTATCATTCTTTCTGTAGATTTCACGAGGTGATTGATATCCTTTTGGGAGGATGCCTTCTACTTTGCCAAGATCAATAATCATATCACCTTTGTTTTCTCTTTGGTAATATCCTATAATCATTTCCCCTTCTTTAGCCTTAAATTCAGAATAAAGAGTATCTTTTTGAATCTCTCTTAATTCTTGTTTTGCTTTTTGTTTCGCACTCTGTACAGAAATTCTGTCGAAGGTTTTTGGGTCAATACTTATCAGTAACTCATCACCAATTTCACAATCTTCATGGAGTTCTCTTGCGTCAGAGAAAGATATTTCATCAATCATTCCATCGAATTCATCATCTTCTACAATTTGCTTTTTAGCAAAGAGTTCTACAGCATCAAGGGCATCATTAAATTGAACAACTGCGTTGTCACTTGACCCATATCTTCTTTTATATGCAGCAAGAAGTACATCAGTAATAGTTTCTAAAACTACATCTTCAGAGATACCTCTTTCATTTACTAACGTGCGAATTGCTTCACCTAATTCATTGGACATTTTTACATATCCTCCCATGCATAAGCTAATTTTGCTTTTTGAATACGTTCATTTGGTATTTTGTATTCATCAATGATATCTTTTGTATCTTCAATAACAGCGTGATGAAGAGTCACCTCATCTCCCTCTACAACTGTCAATATTCCTTCAATCCATGCACTTATTTTACTGTCATAAATTTTCACTGCACGATTTAGAAATGCATTAAATTCATAAAAATCTCGCATATTTCTTTGAATGCCGGGGGTAGTTACTTCCATCTCGATTTCTCTATTGTTTTCCAATACAGAAAGTCGTGGCTGTAACAGTTTATGAGATTGTGCACACTCAACAATCCCAGCAGTATGATCGCTATTTGTAATAACTATTTGGTAAAACACACTATTTGAGAGTTCTTCTTTCCGAAAATCTACTAAATTAATAGAAATATTTTCTAAAAGAGATAAAATAGTCTCAAACGAGGGATGTTTACGTAATTTATTTATCATATTTCTCCATAAAAAAGGGACCTGCTAACTAGCGATCCCCCAAAAATCAAACTTAATTTCTATAGATACTTTAATTGATATTCGAATATATGTCAACAAAGGCACATAGAGCATATCAATAACAATTGTTTTACGGCAGCGCTCATATGGTAATGAAGCGATTATATGCTTGTAATATATAGATTCAATTGATACAACGATTCTTTTATAATTATTATACAAAAAACATATAACACTATTGAGTTACTACTTTTTAAAATACCTTTTAAAAATATTTCAATAAAATTCTTTCCTATACATATGTGAAAAAGATAATCAACTTCTACTCATTATTTAATTAAGGAGAGACTATCCCGAGCATCTACTCTTTTTACACAGATACATAGTGGAGTTCCACTTTTTCTTTTTAGATTGTTATTTATATAGAGAATGAGTTGATCAAAGAAATGTAGGTAGGTGTTATCTTCTTTATGATAACAAAAAGAGGGATGTAATTTGCATATATTATCTAATTCATCTACTATTTCCTCTCCTATTTGAGAGATAAATGAAGGATCGTGGTAAGTTTTCATTCCTTTGATGAGTGACTTGATGATAATTGTTTCATCAAATAAGGTGTGATGGTAATGCGCAGTATCACAGGAACATATGCTTTCATTGTGAAGAAGATGTTTCCCACACATTGGACAAACTCTTTTCATATAAGAACTTTTCCTCTCTTTTTTGATAAGAGATAAGCACTTTTGGCATAATCCATCACTTATCGTGTGACAAAGTGGGCAAAGTGAGTGAAATATTTTCATACCTAATGATACGTTTAATAATCTCTTTATGCTTCGTCAATGCTTTTTTGTAGTTCTTGAATAAACTTCAAAGCTTCCATAGGG
>CAYZUR010000182.1:0-4528 GCA_964481535.1 uncultured Spirochaetaceae bacterium
TGAAATAACATTTTATACTAAATAATTGTATTGAATTTTAAAAATGAGACAACCTAACTGTTAAACGTTACAGATATGATAGTAATAACAGCAAAAATAAGACGTTTCATCATTAACTCCAAAATATAAATTTTTTTTTCAATAAAAATTGAGTGTAGTATATATGTATATGGAATTCAATTAAAAATTTTATGAAGATTTTATAAAGCCTCTCATAACCCTAAGAATACAGATAATTTCCAAAACTAATACAACATCATCATTTCAACTAGAAATATAGAGGGAAAGTGATGACTATCCTCTTTGTGCGAGAGATTAAGTAGATTTAGCACGATCCTGCATTATGTTCAAAATGGCTATGAATCATGAGTAAATTTGGATTACTTCACCTTTATTGCTTGATAATCATACCCAGCTTGTCTGATGTGGGTTTTCATCTCTTCTTTACATTGATTGAGTCCTGCTTGAGAAAAGGACTCACAGTAGATAGTGATGTGGGGTTGAGTGTTGCTGCTTCTGAGGATCCAAAAGCCATCTATTGTTTCTACCCTTACTCCATCTAGGTCATTAAAGACCCTAT
This sequence comes from uncultured Spirochaetaceae bacterium, assembly GCA_964481535.1. Lineage (GTDB taxonomy): Bacteria > Spirochaetota > Spirochaetia > Sphaerochaetales > Sphaerochaetaceae > SABI01. The sequence goes on from CAYZUR010000182.1 coordinate 581, forward strand.
TGTCTTTTGTGAGTTGCTCTTTAATGTGTTTGATGAGTGTAAAACGATCAGTTGTAGAAAGTGCTAATCGTATCTCTGGTGTGTGAAATACTTTGGGAAGGGAATTCACCATCTCATGTAAGGATTGCTTATTATTTTTGAGCATATTGATGACCTTCACAGCTGCAAAGAGGGCATCATCATATCCCCTATTTTCTTCATAAAAGATATGACCACTACTCTCTCCGGCAAATTTAATGCCTTCTATTTTCATCTTCTCTTTTTGAAAGGCATGTCCTACTTTCCAGATAAATGGTGTTCCACCTACTCTTCTTACTTCACTGTAGAAGATTGAACTAATCTTTACTTCACTCATCACTGTTTCATGTGGGTTTGATGTGAGAAAATCGAGTGCAAGTATTGTGAGAGTTTCATCCCCTGTGAGAATTCTTCCAGTGTTATCAACTAAGCCTATTCTGTCTCCATCTCCATCAAAGGCTATTCCAACATCTGCCTTTGTCTCTATTACCTTTTGTTGCAACATGAGCATGTTTTCTTTCTTGCTTGGATCTGGATGGTGGTTTGGAAAGTTTCCATCAACTTCTCCACAGATGAGAGTATAATGGTTTTTGTCTCTTATAAACTCTTTTACGATAGCACCAGAAGAGCCATTTCCTGTATCAAAGACTACAGTAAGAGGTTTTTTCCCTTCTTTTTGAAATGATTGAATGTAGGAGATGTAGTCAGTGTTAATATTCTTCTCTACGATATTTCCTTTATGATTTAATTTTCTGTATGTTCCTTGTTCGCTAATTAACCCAATTTGGGTGATGTATTGAGACTGAAAGAGTCTATCTGAAAAGACAAATTTACATCCATTGTACTCCTTTGGATTGTGGGAAGCTGTTACCATGATACCACTTTCTTTACTCAGGTGATGAATAGCAAAATAGAGTACAGGTGTAGAAATGAGCCCTATAGTAGTAACATCTATTGAATGTTCAGTTAATCCTTTAATAATACTCACTGAAAAGGAGAGTGATGAGAAACGCCCATCATACCCTACTATACAGGTAGTTTTGTCCATTTCATTAAGTATTGTTGCAAAGGCAGCACCAATATGATACCCATCAGTATCATTGAGCTCATCGTTGTAGATTCCCCTAATGTCATTAGCTTTAAGTACGTCTTTTGAAAATATATGGCTCATATGATGTATTCCTTTTGTTATTGAACTCAAACTTTTTATGCGCGATGAACAATACTAAATTCATGCTTTGATGAATATAATACCTTAGTTTTTTCGTATAGCAATATTTTTTTTCATCTGTTATGTAAGAGTTAGTATCGATTGTAATATTGGTGTGTTTATTTATTGAAAAGAGTAAGGAAGCGAATAAAAGATCGTACAATGAAGAAGAATTCTATCTTGAGCCCATAGTAAAAAAAAAGAGGGACTGCTTAACAATTAGGAGATATCAAGACCCCAAAAATATGTATTTGGGCGAATAAAAAGAGAAGCACTAGACTTCTCTTCTTATGGGGAGTGGCAGGATTGAACTGCCGACATCCTGCTTGTAAGGCAGGCGCTCTCCCGCTGAGCTAACCCCCCGGGATATAATAGGTAACGAAGATGAAATTACCATACTCATCATGAGTTTGTCAACAACGTAGTGGTATTTTCAAGACAATAGTTACATTTTTTAGAAAAACTCTTATACTTATATTGAAACCTCCACCATTACAGGCTACCATAAAAACAATAAAATAGAGATGAAAGAGTATTGAGAAGTAATTCCTTGATACTCACATTTCAGTCAAGATGAGGGACAAATTGAACGAGAATATACAAGATAGCCTCACATTCAAAGAGCGTTTTGCTCGTCTAGAACCTACTCTTCACCAATTATATCACTCTCTTTATAAGGAAGATGGATATAAAAAACTTATTGAAATGATTCATCTTATCTATGCTGCTAGAAGTGAAGCCATGTTACAACTCGACGTTGAACGTCTTGAAAACCCTGTGTGGTATCAGAAGTCTGAAATGGTCGGTATGATGATGTATGTCGACAACTTTAGTGGAACATTTGCAAGTATGCCAGCAAGATTAGATTATTTAGTAGAACTCGGAGTCACCTATTTACACATTATGCCTGTCTTTGACATGCCAGAATATGCAAATGATGGGGGGTATGCAGTAAGTGATTTTACCTCAATTGATCCCCGTTTTGGTACTGATGAAGAATTTAATACATTTACTAAAGCGTGCCATATGCGTGGTATTAGCATCTGTTTAGATTTTGTCTTGAATCATACAAGTGATGAACATGAGTGGGCATTAGCTGCAAAAGATGGTAATAAGGAGGCAATGAATCACTATTTTCTATTTGAAGACAGAACATTGCCTGATGAGTATGAAAAATGGGTAAATGAAGTATTCCCTGTGTTAGCTCCAGGAAATTTCACCTATAACGCAGCAATGAACTCATGGGTCCTGACAACTTTCAACCATTACCAATGGGATCTAAATTATTCAAATCATAATGTCCTTATTGATATGGCTAAAGCGATGCTATTAATGAGTAATCGAGGTGTCGATATTTTTAGATTCGATGCAATTCCCTATATTTGGAAAGAATGGGGAACTTCAAGTAGAAACTTACCTCAAGTACACACAATCATCCGTATATTCCGTATCATCTTAGAAATAGCTTCCCCTTCAACTATTATTAAAGGAGAAGTTGTAATGAGTCCTGCGTTGGTTGCTCCCTACTTTGGCAGTGAACAAGAGCCAGAATGCCATATTTTATATAATGTCTCATTAATGGTTGAACTGTGGAATGCTCTTGCTATTCGAGATACTCGGATGCTTAGTTCAAGTATTAATGCAATCCCCGATAATATTCCAATCAGTGCATGTTGGGTAAACTATGTTAGGTGCCATGATGATATTGGATGGGGATTTGATGATAACAAAGCACGACAATTGGGGTTTGACCCATTTCTTCATAAACGTTTTCTCATTAACTTCTATTTAGGAGCATATCCTGGAAGTTTTGCCTCTGGAGAACTGTATGAATCAGACCCTAAAACTCTTGATGCTCGTAACTGTGGCACCTTAGCGAGTTTATGTGGTCTTGAAAAAGCAATTCTCGAACGAGATGAGTATAAGGGTGAATTAGCTATTAAAAGAATTCTATTAATGAGTGTTTTTACCTTTATAACCAATGGAATTCCAGTGATATATAGTGGTGATGAAATAGCTCAACTTAATGACTACTCCTACATTAATAACCCACACAAAGCAAGAGATAGTCGCTATCTTCACCGAGGTAAATTCGATTGGCCAACAGCGAATAAAAGGGATGACCTCACCCTCTACTCTTCTCAAATGTTTTATCGTCTTAATCGCTACATAGTAGCTGCAAAGGGAAACCCTCGAATGGGAAATGATAACAGCCTCATACCTATTCCAACAAGCGATTTCTCTGTGATTGCAATGAGCGTCACTCCTCGCCATCAGGTTAATGAACGAGAAGTGATGATTGTAATTGCTAACTTTAGTGAATACCAAAAAAGTATTACAATTGAAGATGTTCCTTTTGAAACAATGAGGAGTTCTTCCTGGACTGAATTAATTCAAGGCAAGAGCATACGACTTGTGGGAGAACCTATTATCCTTGGGCCCTATGAAATATTGTTGTTAAATCCAATGTAAAGGAGTTCTTTGTATTGACAGCATGCTACTATTCTAATAAATTATATATGAACCTATATTCATATGTTGATATATAAGGAGATTAGAGTGAACACAAAAGTGAGATACGATATTAAGAACCTCGATTGCCCTAATTGTGCAATCGAAATTGAAAAAGATATACAAAAATTACCTGGAGTTGAAAAAGCTCACCTTAATTTTATTAATAAAAAATTAGAAGTTAGGTATACTGATGCTGTACATGAAGA
>CAYZUR010000183.1:0-4527 GCA_964481535.1 uncultured Spirochaetaceae bacterium
CATTTCCAGCATAAGCCATCTGCCTAGTTCTTGCATGCATAGTAATCATGTCGACTTTAGCTGAGAGAGCTGCATTTGCAACATCTTTATAGTTTATTGATGAATCATTCCATCCTGTTCTGATTTTTATACTTATAGGAATATCGGTAAATTCTTTCAAAGTTTTTATCATGTTGTGAATTTTATCTGGATCATTCATTAGAGCAGAACCAGCCCCTGTCTTTATCACTTTGGGAACAGGACACCCACAATTAATATCAATAATAGTTGGGTTATAATGAAGAAGCCTTGGTAAAGCTCGAAGAGAGACAGAGAAATCAGGCATAAATATTTGAATCCCTAATTGAGTTTCACTTTTATCACGGATCATCAAAGACTCAGTATTCTCACTTCCCCTAGCAACTCCTTCAGCACTTACCATTTCTGTATATGTGAAAGAGGCTCCTTGACTGATACAGACAGATCTAAAAGCTCTGTCTGTGTAGCCAGCAAGGGGGGCTAAGAAAACATTCCCACCAATAGTCACATTCCCAATTGTAACAGGATGATATAGAGGTGTTGTTTCATTAATAGAACCCATGATATCTCTTATTCATCAAGTGGGAGATGAAATGCTCTTAGACTGTTTTGGTAGAGAACATCAGCTGTTTCTTCAAAATCTAACCCTTTTATGGAAGCAACAGCTTTTGCTGTTTCTTCTAAATATGCAGGTTTATTACGTTTGCCTTTGTATAAAGAAGGAACCATAAAGGGACTTTCAGATTCAATAAGAATCCTTTCAAGAGGAAGGTTATAGATTGTTTCATGTAAATGACGAACATTTTTATAGGTAATATTTCCTGCAAAAGAGAAGAATATTGGTAAATCGAGTGCCTGTTGGGCAAATTTCCAATCTTCACTGTAACAGTGGAAAATTCCCCCCTGTTCTCCAAGTCTAGTTTGAAGAATATCGAGTAAGTCTTTCCCAGCTTCTCTATTATGGATAATAACGGGAAGTTTTAAACTACGAGCTATATCAAGCTGTCTGATAAATAATTCTACTTGTGAGTTTTTATCACCATAATTTCGATAATAATCGAGACCAGTTTCACCAATTGCAATTACTCTCTCATATTTGCTAAAAGTTGTGAGTTTTTGTTCCCAGTTGTGTCCTGGATTTACTACTTCAGAAGGGGAAACTCCTACTGCATGATATACGCCATTTGCTGTTTTCAAGTTTTCGTATACAATCTCAAAGTCAATAAGAGAATTACAAATGCTCACTATATGAGTAACAGCTTTGCGTTTAGCTCTTTGTATAATGAGTAACTGTTCCATTTGGTCTTCATGTATTAACCCTATGTGGGCGTGAGTATCAAATAATTTCATGATTTTTTTCCTGATAATGATTACATTTACATCTGTCACTAATGTATGTGTAAGATACCATGAACTCATCCAATCGTCAAGAAGGATTATTGGTTTGACAATTTTACGGCTACATGATAATTTAAGATAGTTTAAAGAATTGTAATACTTTCCGTATTAAGGAAATAAGGATATACATGGATAATAATAAGCCTAATAGCCAATCTAGGCATAATGATACACAGAATAAAACTACGTCTACTGATAGAGAATTTGGATATATCTACATTGTAAAAAGCCCCGCAAGTAATGAGCTTACTGTATGTGCTCATATTGAGAAATTAACACGGGATCAAAAAGTAATTTTTCCTTCTCGCTATGGGTTTGATTATGGAGTAGTGGTTGGTTCTGCTATGGAAATTGGACAATATGAACCTGGTGCCACAGAATGTCAAGGTTCATGTTTGCATGGAGAATGTTCAGATCGAACAGTTTCTGTTGATGATGACCTTTTAGCTTCAAGTGAAGAGATGGGTATTGAAGTAGATGAAGAGGTTGTTAAAGAAGAGATCCCTGTCGAAATTGAAATTGCGAGTGATATGGTAAAGATTTCAGGGGATGTCGATTGGATAGAACGTCTTGTAGATGTCGAAGATGAAGCTAAATACCAAGACCTTGTAATAAAAGAGAATGAAGCACTATTGTTATGTAGAAAAAAAGTGTTACAACATAAACTTGATATGAAACTTGTTTCTGCCCATTATCTTTTTGGAGAAGCGAAGATTATCTTTTTCTTTACAAGCTCGAACAGAGTAGATTTTAGAGAATTAGTAAAAGATCTTGTCAGTGTATTTCGTGTTCGTATTGAATTAAGACAAATTGGGGTAAGAGATGAGTCTCGAGTAATTGGAGGCCTTGCGGTGTGTGGCCGTGATTATTGTTGCCACTGTTTAGCAGATAAATTGAATCCTGTTTCAATAAAGATGGCTAAAGAACAAAATCTTTCCCTTAATTCAACAAAAATTTCTGGCCCTTGTGGAAGACTGCTTTGTTGTCTTAGCTATGAATATGATTTTTATATTGAAGAGAAGAAGAAACTTCCAAGTGAAGGAAGTAAATTAAAAATAATGCATGAATTAATGCGTATTAGTGATATAAACATAATAAGTAGGAAACTTACTGTAACAAGTGTTGATGGACGGAGCCTCTCAATTCCCTTAAATAAACTCATCTATGATGAGCATAATAGGAGATGGGATGTTGAAAAAGGGTATTTAGAAGAACTTCTAGCAACATGAACTTATTAAAATTGTAATTTATTGTATTGACCGATTTTACGGAGTATGATATTTTGTGTAACCGTTGGTAAATGTCATCGGATTATATCCCATGAACTTAGAGATTTGATAAACCGTTGGAGGTATATTGTGTTCAATAGTAGCTCGGCCGCTAAAAGAGAGCGCCAGAATGAAAAAGCAAGATTACGAAATAGAGAAACAAAGAGTGCAGTAAGAACTGCTATCAAAAAGTTTCAAATGGCAGCTAGTAGCAGTGATACTTCTAGCGTGAAAGAGAATTTTGATGTCGTAATTAAATTACTTGATACAGCAGGTGCAAAAGGTGTATACCACGCAAACACTGTTTCAAGAAAGAAATCTCGTCTTCAGTCTCAATATAATGCGATGGACAAGGCTTAATCAAAGCCCTCATTAATTTACAAATAAATTAGCAGGAGATTAAGTTCATGACAAACAATAAATTGACGAAAGCCGAAATTATAGACAATATTCAAGAAAAACTAGAGATGAATCGCACAGACGTGCATATGCTTATTGATGAGTTTTTTGAAGAAGTAAAGAAGGGATTAGAACAAGATAGAGTCATTGAGTTACGAGGATTTGGTACTTTTGAAGTGCGCACTCGAAAGGGTCGTGAGAAAGCTCGAAATCCAAAAACAGGTGAATTAGTTGCAGTAGACACTCATGGTGTTGCAATTTTTAGACCAGGAAAAGAACTCAAGGATTTTGTTTGGAATCTTAGAAGCTCAGAGTTGAAAGACTAATATGGAAAGAATTCATCGACGAAGTGCAAAAACTTACGTTGTTGAAATTGTTGTCTTAATCAGTACAGCATTTTTCTTTTCATTTGCCTTTCCCGGTTTTTTATCTGATACAGGGTTTGGATTTATTGCATTTTTTGCACTTATCCCCCTTTTTATCATCATTTCTACAACAAGTTGGAAAGCAATAGCCTTTTATGGCTTTGTATTTGGATTTACTTTCTATACGTGTTTCAATTACTGGTTAACAACATTTCACCCTCTTGCCATCCTTATTGTCCCTATCATAAAAGGGGGCGAGATGGTTATGTTGTTCCCCTTACTAAAAATGGCAGATTCTCTTAGTAAAAAGAGAGGCTATCTGCTCCAAGGCGTTATTTGGGTTGCCTATGCATATCTTGGTCAATCTTGGTTTGCTGGATACCCCTATGGAACGATTGCCTATGCAACCTACCAGTACCTACCATTTATACAAATAGCCTCCTTCTCTGGAATTTGGTTTCTTACCTTTGTGATGATTATCCCACAAGCCTTTGTTGCAAAATATTTTGCACATAATATTATCTACTCAAAAGTTTCTATTAGTGAATATCTAAAAACGAACAGCATCGCGGTAATTGTCTACACACTAACTATTATCTTCATTCTTACCTTTGGGGTAATCTCCTTAAATACGTGGAATAAAGAAGAGCCAAAACAGAATTGGCGAGTTGCTACTATTCAACATAGTGCAGATAGTTGGAAAGGGGGATATACCACCTATAAAAACAATTTTAATACATTGCGACGATTGAGCCTTGAATCGCTAAAAGAAAATCCAGATATGGTTATCTGGTCTGAAACAGCATTCGTTCCGTCTGTTGCGTGGCATACAGCGTATCGCCCAAATGAAGCAACTGCTGATTTAGTAGAAGAATTTATTAATTTTGGCATTTCCCTCCCAGTACCCCTTTTAACAGGGAATCCTGAAGGAGTTATTGATGATGAAACCCTCCCTCCAATAGGAGAAAATGGAGAGTGGAATCGTAAAGATTATAATACTGTTATATTGTTTGAAGGGGGTGAAATTCGAAACACCTACAGAAAACAACACCTTGTCCCTTTTACAGAACACTTCCCTT
>CAYZUR010000184.1:0-3033 GCA_964481535.1 uncultured Spirochaetaceae bacterium
AAAGCCATCCATATAGGAATGGCTGCACAACGTGTTTATAGCCAGACTGAGAAAAGACAAAACACTTTGTTAGGTGACCTAATCTTGTCCAAATAATCTTTTTAAAAGGGAGAACACAGGATTGTACAGAACCTTTATAGCTAGATTCTCATTAATTCAAATTTAAGAAAACTATTACTGCCGAATGTGGGTATTATAATAATTAGAACTAATTGTAGGGTTTTTTCCCGAAGGAGATTTTGACATGAAAAAAATGATGTTAGTTGTTGTATTAGTGGTCTTACTTATGACTCCTCTTTTCGCAGCAGAAAGACATAGTGGACTTGGAGTTGGAGCAACAGCTGGATATCCAGCAGCAGCTGCTACTGCACGTTATGATTTAGATGGTTTTAGAGTTTTTGCTAGTCTTTCAATTCCCTATACTGGCGGATTCTATTTGGATGGTGGTGCATTATTTGAAATGACAGAATTTGCTCTAGGAGAAATTCCTTTCTTTGTTGACGCTGGCGGTCAAACAAGTATTGGTTTTGAAGGTGGTGATTTCTATCTTACAGTGAATGCTCTTGGTAGTATGTCTTGGTATGTTCCAGAACTACCAGTAGAAATATTCTTGTATGTTGCACCCGGACTAAAACTTTTCACGGGTTTTGGATTTGATTTCAAGACCGGTGTTGGTGCTGTGTATTATCTTGACTAGTTCTCTCTTCTCTATTGTTATACAAAAAAACCATATTGTTAATTCAGTATGGTTTTTTTAAGGTGTAACACTATTCTTCAATCTAAAAATCCATATCTAGAATTGAGTAACACATCCTAGCCTCTTCTGTAATACGATCTTCTTCGTATGCTTCTTCTTCGAGATAGTCACTCACTTTATCCTCTATTAAAACACAATTCTCATCTGATACATTATCAAAATCAACAAGAATTCTAATAAATTGCATAAATTCTATTTGGTCATTAGTAAACATTTTTTTCTATCTTCCTTGCAGGTATCATCATAATGTAAATGGAATTGTATTTATCGTGTTTTCCTTTATACATTGTATACACAATTATATTAAAAATAAAGGTTGTAAGTATGATTGATCTAGAATACTATACATTTTATTAATAACAAGGAGTTCATTGATGAAAAAGGTTTTATTAGTTTCCCTTATGCTTTTACTTTTTACAGTGTATGCATCAGGTAGTAGGGAGTCTTGGGTATCAGCTGGCGGAGAGATTGGATATTTTATAGAAAATCAGTCTGTGGGAGGAACAGTAGTTACTACTACGTTGAATTCAGCTGGTGCATATCTTAAAGCCCTTCAATTTAATGATGGTAAGGATGTTGGAATAATGGTTCATGATTCTTTTCTTCTCCCTTTAGGTGGAACGATTAAAGTTGAGGGTGAGTCTATTGATTATTCCTTTTCAGAGGTCGACTTGAGATCTCATTTGGGAATAATAATTGGCCCTGTTTTCAGGAAACCTTTGGGAGAAGGGAAAGATTTTTATATTGGGGCAGGGCCTAGTATGCAGCAGTTGGTGGTTGGATCTTCTGGTGATGCCGCGATGAGCTTTTTATTTGGTGTTGGTTTTAATACTGGAATAAAACTTGATATAGGAGAACGCACTTATTGGGATATTGGAATTACTGCTGATGCTAGTGTGTATAGCTATTCCATATCTTCTGCCTATCCTGATGGGACTTGGAATGATTTATTCAATGTTTCATTACGACCACATATAGGATTTGGCTACATTTTAGACATTCAATATGAAAGAAGATAACGTGCTAATGGGTATGTTTCTTTAGGGTTTTTCATAATAATTACTGAACATCAGTTGATTGAAAATGTTAATAATATTGCTGATGCTCGGCAACCTTATCTTGTCAAAACTCGATAAGGAGGAATGTTTTGTATGATGATAGGTTTTTAGTAAAGTTTCCATTTTTATCTCTTATTGGTGAGATAAATCATGCCATACTAAATAGTTCAGTATGGCATGTCTTGTATAACAGTAATAATAGTACCAGGTAGCTTTAGTTAGGAAGCTCATTTGTATAGGCTAATGCTGAATTTTACGTAATTACACTAAAGGGAGCCATCATATGCATAATCTGTGGTGGTATCTTTGCCTCTATTCTTACCCCATTATCTTCATAATCAATCTGTATTACCGTTCCTCTTTTTTGTAGTGTTGCCACGAGTTCTCCTCTGTGGTAGGGAATTAATAAGGTTTTTTGTTCATATGAGGCATGAAGGGCATGTTCAATTCCTTGTGCTAAGGTGTCAAACCCAATATTTTCTTTTACACTGATTCCAATAGTGGAAGGAAGTTCATGAAATATTCTGTTATAGAGGAATTGATTTTCAATTGCATCAATTTTGTTAATAACATATATCGTGTTTTGCTCTTCACATCCTAGTGAATATAATACTTCTTTGGTTGTTTCATAACACTGCCAGATATCGGGGTGAGATGCATCCATGAGGTGAATTATGAGATCTGCGTATTTAACCTCTTCAAGGGTGCTCTTAAATGATTCCACCAGGTGATGGGGGAGGTCTTTTACTAATCCTACAGTATCTGTGAGGAGAATTTGGGTTCCGTGAGGAAGTTTTACTTTTCGAGTAAGAGATGCAAGAGTTGCAAATAGTTTATCTTCAACTAACGCATCTCCTAGCGAGAGGGCGTTAAGGAGTGAAGATTTGCCTGCATTTGTGTATCCCACAATAGCAACTGTTGGGTATACTGACGAGTCTCTATTTTTTCGTTGTTCTAATCGTTGCATTTCTATCTTTTCTAATTCTTTTTTGATTTTAGCTATGTTGTTACTTATGATTCTTTTATCAATTTCAAGTTGCTTTTCCCCTTCTCCCCTTGTCCCTTTCATTCCTCCTTGTTGTCTTGAAAGGTGAGTCCATTTTCTTTTCAAACGAGGAAGTGAGTACATTGCTCTTGCAAGTTCTACTTGTAAGGTAGCCTCTTTTGTTGTGGCTCTGTTGCTAAAAATCTGCAAAATTACTTCTTGTCGGTCAATTA
>CAYZUR010000184.1:3043-4519 GCA_964481535.1 uncultured Spirochaetaceae bacterium
CACAGTCTAATGCTTCTTCTAAGTTCCTTTGTTGACGAGGGGAAACATCGCAATCAAATATGATGCAATCTATATCGTAGATTTCAATATCTTCGATTAACCTCTCAATCTTTCCCTTTCCGATGAGGGTGGATGGGACAATAGATGAAAGAGGGACTATGGTTGAATAGACTATATCACTGCCCATTGTTGAAACAAGGGATGCCATTTCCTGCTTTTTCATCTCTAACTGCTTATCATTTTCATGATGGGTATCTAATATGATAATCATGCTTTTTATCGTATGGTCTATTATGTCTTTAATTCTATTTTCGATGGTAGTTTGAACTCCTATAATAAAACTATAGAAAGTGTTATCGTAAGAGTCAATATGTGCTATACTCAGCGCGATTATTTTAATATAGATGAGAGAGGAATTCATGGGGTTAAATTGTGGTATCGTAGGCCTTCCAAATGTTGGCAAATCAACAATCTTTTCAGCACTTTCTTCAGCTCCTGCTGAAGCTGCTAATTATCCGTTTTGTACAATAGATCCAAATATTGGTATGGTAAGTGTCCCAGATGAGAGACTCGATAAAATTACGAATCTTATCCCAACTGCCAAAGTAATTCCTGCAACAGTAGAGTTTGTAGATATTGCAGGTCTTGTAGCAGGGGCAAGCAAAGGCGAAGGATTAGGGAATCGTTTTCTCGCTTCTATTAGAGAAGTAGGAGTCCTTGTACACGTTGTAAGGTGTTTTGAAAACCCCGATATTATCCACGTCAATAATACGATAGACCCAGCTAATGATATTGAAATTATTGATATTGAACTCGCTTTAGCTGATTTAGAGAGTGTCGAGAAACGATATAACAAAACGGTTAAATCCTCTCGAGTTGATAAAGAGAGTGCAAAAATAGCCTTATTGATGACCCCTCTTCTTGAAAAGATGAAAAACGCACTCTCTCAAGGATTGAGTGTAAGAAGTCTCAATCTCACAGAAGAGGAAAATACCCTCATTTATGATATGCACCTCATCACTACTAAACCTATCATCTATGTATGTAATGTAGATGAAGATGCTATTGGTGAAGAAAATGACTTTGTGAAGGTTGTTAGAGCTATTGCAGATGAAAGAGGCGCTGAGACTGTAGTGATTTGTGGAAAGATTGAAGCAGAAATTGCTGCACTTGAAACCCAAGAAGAGAGAGCTGAATTTCTCGAAGCAGTTGGATTAGAAGAATCTGGCCTCCATCAATTAATACATAGTGGATACAGAACATTAGGCTTAAGGACATATTTCACTGCTGGAAGTGATGAAAACAGAGCTTGGACAATTAATGCAGGGGATAGGGCTCCTCAAGCAGCTGGTGTTATTCATACCGACTTTGAAAAAGGTTTTATTAAAGCAGAAGTCTATTCATGTGAAGATCTATTTACCTATAAAACTGAACAAAAAGTGAAAGAAATGGGGAAGTTTCGTCTTGAAGGAAAAC
>CAYZUR010000185.1:0-4479 GCA_964481535.1 uncultured Spirochaetaceae bacterium
TTCTGCTATATCATCTAAAATATCGTCATAATCAGGATCCCCAATAGCACCGTATTTCACAACCCCTGTATCGTAATTGATTTTTCCGGGCACTATCCTATTTTCCTCAATTAAAATCGTTTCAATTCGACCATCAAAAGCAGCCTTGGAAACTTGTGCTAAATCCGAAGATCCCAATGATTCTGCCTCTGCATTTTTATAGGATTCGGCTAAGTTTTGTATCTTTTCCAAATTGATAGGTTTAATTATTTCTAATGCTTTAATTTCAAGCTCATTCATTTTCAAAGAATCATAAGAATTATTTATGCCCTCTTCAAGTAAGTATTGATTATTGCTTATATTCTTAAATTGCGAATGATACTCCATCAACGAAACTAAAATTAGTGGCAATTTCGATAGTTTGGAATAATTTTCCATCACATAGTGATCTACATACCTGAAATATTTCTCGGTGTCGTTATCTATCTCTTGCTTAGCATCTGTGTGGCCATGGTACATAGCAGGGCCGCCTGTACCTCCATAAGATCCATGTGATAAATATGGATCTGTTAATTGTTTCCCCAGAACCTCCTCTAGTGTTCTTGGTGTCTCTGGAGATAGAATAATTTCTGAAAACCCATTTCTATTCCCTTGGTAGAGAATGAAATTGTTACGGCTTAACCCCAGCAACTGGTAGCTCTCCATAGATTGGAAAGCCTTAATTAACGGCTTGATATGGAAACTATTAGCTACTGTAGCAAATTCTTTCACAGATCCTTGAAGATTATATATAATGCATTTTTTTTCACTTGCAAGTACAGCAATCCCATCTGAAGTATTATTCCAGAAATTTGTATCATTTTCGAGTTCATAGAACGGTTTCATTATTACACCGACTAAATCCTTTTCATATTTCTGGCTCAATGAATTTTCAATTACTCGAAGTAAATTTTTGAACACGATAGAATCTTTTTTGTTTTCTGGAAAATGCCTATGGGTAGGTTGATAAAGAGAAACTAAGGGACCTTCCTCTTGATAAATAATTTCATTTGGAAAATGATATGCAATTTCATATGCCATGATGTACTCCTTTTTTTCGTAATTTTAGTTTTCATAAAGAAGACGTTAAAGGTGCTTCTTTTAAATACTGTTAATCAGCAACGTATAGTACTAAACAACTTGCTAATCGGGTTCTAACTTCCTTTTGTTATTCCTCATATTCTTATATTATACTACTTTAATTTGGGATTAGCAAATTGGAGCCACCGCCAATAGCATCCTGAGCACTGATTTTACATAGTAAAAGCAACACCTAATAAATTATTTTGAGCATCGCAACTTTGATTGTACGCCTTAAAATATTCGAAATCGGATACCTTTGACTGGGTGCAGAATCTGAGAAAAGAACGCTCTAACATCAAGAATGATGAGGACTGCAGGAGTGTGAGAAAGCTACTATAATCTGATTATTACCTCCCCAACTATTCAAGAAGGAAAAACGGATTGTGAACGATGTTTCTATATCAGTTGGTGAAATGCTGGTAAAGGAGTCAACGTATGAATCATGCAAATTCAATTGTGATTGATAATTTATAGGCTACATAAAATTCAACAAAAAACCCTTTCAATAGGGAGCAGATGTCGAGGGAATTAGCAACACGACACGTTCAGCTATTATCCCCAATATTTTTTATGTGTAACCACCAGCGTGATTGGAGCTGTTACTTTGGTTGATTCATGAAAATCCCGATTCCACTTTTTCCATTCTTTTTTATCTCATACATTGCAGAGTCGGCATTTCTTACTAATGTTTCGCTATTTTTGCTAGTATCAGGATATATGGCAATACCGATAGAGGAATTAACTTTGCACTCTATAGTTTCTGTGTGAATAACTTCTTGTATCATCTCATGAATTTTCTTGGCAAGATTTTTTGCAACGGTTATATCTATTATATCATGAATAATAACGGCAAATTCATCTCCACCCAACCGAGCCACGAAATCTGTTTTCCCCACACCCTTTAATAACCGAGTTCCGACATGAATGAGTACCTCATCTCCAACTTCATGGCCATAGGTATCATTGATATTCTTAAATCCATCGAGATCGATGTAAAGAAGTACAACTTTTCGTGTATCTTTTTTACTCTCTGCTACAATCCGTTCCAAATTTTCAAAAAAGAATCTTCTATTTGGGAGATTCGTCAACGTGTCATAATTGGCGTACTTCTCCAATTGCGTTGCATTTTCATGGAGGAGTCCTGCTTCCTTTTGGATTTTCAAGTTCTCTGTTTCTAAGGCATACATTGCCGTGAATCTTTTCATGGAATAGAAAACGGTTCCATAGGCAGATAAGGAAAGGGTGACCAAAAGCAATAGAGGCCATTTGAAAGTAATTAAGGTGTTTTTGATATCATCCGTGACATAAAAGTAATAGGACAGATTGAGGAAAATACAGATTACCAACACCGAAAATATCGGCCAGTTGTTGACGACTGATTGGTACAAGGTGAGTAAATACCGTTGGGATATGAATATTACAACTATGTAGAGTACTAGCCGAATGATGGTGTTGGCGTACTGGGGCATGGAAAATAATTTGCCCATATGAAAGCTAAGGATGATGATCATCATCGCAATATTGACGGCTGTGAGAAAGGTAAAGCACCATTGCATGAAATTTAGTTTTGTCAAAGGTTTAAGTGCAAGGCCGACTACAATAATCATCATTATATTAAAGCGGGATAGGGAAGTAAGGTCTCCATACAAATAGAACCAGAGGGTGCTGGCAACATTGAGAATAAATACGAAGATGGCGACGATGATAGTACTGTTACGGCCAAATTTAGATTTTGTCAGGGTAAACAGGAGAACTACATTCATGACGGATGAGACGCTACCCCTGAGGATATTGCTGATAAGGTCATTCACTGGGACTTCTTCTTCGCTGGCAAGAGGTTCTTATAGATTTCTCACTTTGAATGTGACTGAGTAGCAACGGTAACAGCTGAATATCCATAGCGAACACAGAACATCTTTGCTCATACAAGTGTATCGATTACGGTGTATCTTGTATACTCACAACACATTGTTTCCCGAGATCTGTGGATATGTCTTACCTTATGTGTCTTCATTGGGGAAATGATATCTACCATTAGCGCCTCTTTAATCAAAAGATTTCGAATTCACACTCAGTGTATAAATTGTACAGAATATGTCGTGCTACTACAAGAAAAAAAGTGATGTAAGCTTACCATTATTAGCCATAAGCATGAGATGTTATTTGATGTATTTTATGAAGTATTCAATCCTGTCTAACTTCATCAGGAGAGTTTTTTTTTGCTTAAAGCAAAATCACTCAAAATTACTTGTAGTTAGTATCTACAAAATAAGGAGTGAGAAAAATGAACAATTTAAACTCATTTTAATCGGCGTAGATATTTATGAGGTTCTACAATATGACGAAATAGATGGTTTTGGCTTACATATAATTGAGGTAGCTTGAGTGAAAAAGCAAGAGAATGAATTGGCACAATTCCTTTCTATGCAGGAAAATCAACCAAGGACAAGGGGAGTAGGGGAATGTGAGAATACTTCCGACAACCTATATTTCTCTTTTCCATTTAGCCACATCAAATTGTATGAGTTATCCCCGAAAATACACCGAGCGCTGAAAGTCTGTGCTCAGGGTTGTTATAATTACCAAGCATTACCAGCTATCCGGTTGCTGGGAAAGTAGTTTGTGAAACTGGGATTTGAACTTGATCAACATTCTTATGCAGTACATATATTGCTATATCGTAGTGCATAAGATGTGCTTATGTAGTAAGTTTTCGTATAAAATTTTTTGGGCTCTAGAATAAGAACATCGATACGAACAGTTTATTACATTATCTGAGTATCAAACCAACTATATGCAATAAGGATTATGATTCCTATGGTGACTTTTCGTAAATTAGTCATGCAAATGCTCCTTGGTCTATAAATTCATTTTGTCCTCAAGCATAGACTTCATTTCCAGGTACTCTTCTCTGGAAATTTCTCCGTTTGCATATCGATTGTTTAGTATATCCATAGCGCTTAACTCTTTTTTTGATAATCCGTTCTTCCCGGAATTTTGGATAATCCACCTAACAAAAAAGATGCCTCCGACAACTAGTCCTGCGATTAACAGGAGTGAAAAAATCCATCCTCCTATTCCCCAGCTCATTCCCCCACCGTAACCCCAATTATTCATCATTTTCAGTCCTCCTTAAATTCTTCTTTCTTTACCCGTAGAAGCCGTGCATTAACAGCTACAATTACGGTAGAAGCCGACATTAAGATTGCTCCAACTTCCGGACGCAGTATAATACCGACATTATATAGAACACCCGCAGCCAGAGGGATGGCAATGACGTTATATCCGGTTGCCCAAATCAAATTCTGCACCATCTTATTATACGTGGCCTGACCGAATAGTATCAGTGCAGTAATATCTAGAGGATTGGAGTTTACA
>CAYZUR010000186.1:0-4457 GCA_964481535.1 uncultured Spirochaetaceae bacterium
GGAGGATAATAAACAGCGGAGCTCCAGCTAAAGAAGTAATGACTCCAACAGGGAGTTCAGATGGACTTATCGCACTTCTGGCAATAAGGTCACTAAGGGCAACCATTACCCCTCCTCCTACAATTGATACAGGGAGGAGATTGCGGTGTTTAGGGCCAACTATTAACCTCATAATATGAGGAACCATTAATCCAACAAATCCAATAATGCCAAAAAAAGCTACCGTAATTGAGGTCGAAATTGTACACAAGAGCAAGAAAATAATTCTCATCCCCCGAATATTCATTCCAATAGAAATAGCTGTTGTATTATCGACAAGGAGAAGGTCAAGTTCTTTTGTCAAAAAGAACATAGGGATAATTCCAATTAACGAAGTAACACTTAAAATACCTACCTTATTCCAAGAAGAAGCAGCAAAGCTCCCCATTGTCCACTGCATAATATTTTGTAGTTGAGCCCTATTTAAATACAAAAATAGAGTCATGAGGGCAGAAAGGAGAAAATTAAGGGCAATCCCTGTTAATAGGAGGGTAGTAGGAGACCTTCTCATACCTCCACTTAAGAAAAATATTAAGAAACTTGTGAGAGCTGATCCGCTAAAGGCTACAATAGGAACTGTCCACACCCCAACAGCCCCTCCAACAATCCCTAAGAATGAGGCAAGAGCTACAGCAAACGCTGCACCACTAGAGACTCCAAGGACAAAAGGGTCACTCATAGGGTTTCTAAATATTGCTTGGTAAGCCATTCCACTTACCGCTAGAGCTGCCCCTGTAATAATACCGCCTAGAATTCGAGGAAGGCGTAAATTCCAAATAATGTGGTGTGAAGTTGATGGTATCCCCTCTTTGTTTTTAGATAACAAAATAGAAATAGTATCTTTTATACTAATATGAGCAGGTCCCACACTTAATGCTACTAATGAAAGTAGGGTGAGCAAAAGGATGAGACCAATGAGAAGGGGATAAAAGTATTTGTGATGATTCATATTTCTTTCCTAATGAATAATATTACTTAGGAGGGTAATAGCTTTAGCACTTTTCGGTCCCTGCCTATTTAATATATCTGAATCAATTGGATAAATTTTGTCCATTATTACAGCCCTAAGAGGTCTATACGCTTCATATGAAACAAATGCTTTCTTTGTCTCTTCAAAGGTTGAGCCCCAGGTGGGTGGTAAGATAATAACAGATGGGTCTTTTACTAACAATTGTTCTATGCTGAAGGTCCAGTTTTTTGCATCTTTTGCAATATTATCGCCACCAGCTATTTCAATCATCTCGTTGATAAATGTATCACCTGTTGCAGTAAAGTCCCCCCATTGTCCAAAACCGGCAATGTAATAGGTGCTCACCTTATCGAGAGAAGAGACTCTATCCACTACAGCTTTAACCTCTTTTTTCATATCCGCAACTAATTTTTTAGCTTCACTCAATTTCCCAATTATTAGGCCAATATCTTCAATAAGGGCATATGTTCCATTCATTGATTGTGATTTATCGATATAGGCTACCTTAATGGCGGCATTCATGAGAGCTTCAAGTGTTTGGTTTTGTCCAATTGTACTCACTATGACAATATCAGGGTTGAGTGAGATGATTTTCTCAATACTAGGACTCACTAGGTCGCCAACACTCGTCACATCTTGTATTTCAGGGGGATAGGTACAATAATCAGTTTTTCCGACTAATAATTCAGTTGCCCCTAAAGCTGCAATAGTTTCACTGACATTAGGACTTAATGAAATGACCCTGCGGTATTGTTTATCAAGAGAAATCTCAGTTCCTTTCGAATCAATGTAGACATTTTGAGAAGAGGGTACTTCTTCTTTTACCCCTTGAGAAAATAGGGGAGTGATAATCATTACAATAAGAGAGAAAAATACGAGAAACTTTTTCATGGCCACCTCAAAACGTGAAAAAAGATATGGGCATGAATACATACCCGACCTGTGCACCGCAGGTCTTTAAAAGGCGAATATATGGCAGGTTTCCTGGCTTAATGGGATTAAAGAGGTAGCACCTTCTCGAATTTCTTCAATGGTTAATTGCTACTCTTACCATAGTTACAGTGGCGGGACCGCACAGGAGTTACACCTGTTTCCCTACACCACATATTGTAGGTATGAGTGTACTTACTACATAAGATGATTGTCAACGGTCGATGGGGAATAAAAAAGTTGTTGGGTCGTGTGAATATTAGTGGTACAATGTGAAAAGATGGAAATGAGGGGAAAAGATGGATCGTAGCGCTGAAGGAAAAAAACTTATTGACGTAATTATTCACGCACAACCAATAGAAGAAATAGAAAAAATATTAAGTGGAATTTTCTCTATTAATGAAGTAGATGTGCTCAATCACTCTCCACTCTATTATGCTATTACGACTAATCCATCTGTTGAGGTGCTTAACGTCCTTATTACTAGGGGTGCGAAGGTCAATATTTCTCATTTAAGGGATGCTATAATTCATAATAAAAACCCTGAAATAGCCATTACGCTCTATTCCCTCCTTGCGCCTTTAGATCAAAGAGACCTTGATTATCTATTTTTACTATCAGCCTCTAATAGACGTGATGTGGCTTTATTACATTTTTTTGTAAAAGAAGGGGCACTATTAGATGCGACTATTGGAATAGATCTCTATCCAGATTGGGAAGATGAAATTGAGTTGCCAAATGAGGACAGTGACCTCACTATGGTTGAACAAAATGCAATAGTATTAGCTTTTTATGAGAACCCGTCGCCTCTCTCTATGGTAAAGGAATTAATAGACATCGGTGTTAATGTGGATTTTGTTGATAGTGTGGGTAACTCGATTCTCACCCATTCTCTTGATGATATTAATCTGTTAAAAATTCTCATTGAAGAGGGACATGCAAATATCCACATCATAGATTCTATTGGAAAAACGCCCGTAATGAGTGCGTGTGAAGGGGAGAATAGTGAAGTCTCTATGTATTTAATAGAAAAAGATAGGGATTTAGACAAAGTAAGCAAAGAAGGAAAAACAGCCCTTCACTACGCCCTTTGTTGCCATCTATGTAATAATTATGAGGTAGTAACTTCTCTTATTTCTCATGGGGCAGATGTCTTAAAAGAGGATGGTGATGGTAATTCTCCATTGGTGATTGCCCGTGAACATTATGCTCATGCCAAGATTATCAGATACCTAGAGAATTTAGTTCATCAAAAAGAGATAATTTCTTGACTAAAGTATTCCCTTACTATTAGGATACTCATCATGCAACAAACAATCACAATATATACAGATGGTGGGTGTAGTGGAAACCCAGGAGTTGGTGGGTGGGCCTACGTTATAGAGGTAGATCCTCCTCTCACAGGAAGTGGAGGAGAGCAGTATACCACAAATAATAAGATGGAACTGAGTGCAGTAATTAATGCACTTGAATTCGTTCTTCTCCATTACCCCTCCCATATTCATGTTCAGCTCGTTACAGATAGTCAGTATGTGAAGCAAGGAATTACTGTGTGGATTCATAACTGGAAGAAAAATGGGTGGAGAACAGCAGCAAAACAACCTGTGAAGAATAAAGACCTCTGGGTCTCCCTTGATGAACTCAGTAAGCGCGTGTGCGTCACATGGAAGTGGGTGAAAGGGCATTCTGGTGTTGAGTTGAATGAAATGTGTGATGAGTTAGTTCAAGTCGAGATGGGTAAGTTGCAACAGGATAAGTAAATGAGAAATTATCATATATCTTTTCTATATCTAGGTTGACACTTTTGGCTCATCTTGGTAATATCCAAATCGTTCGTTATCGGGCTGCTAGCTCAGCTGGTAGAGCAACGCCCTTTTAAGGCGTGGGTCACTGGTTCGAATCCAGTGCAGCTCAAACAAACAATTAAAGAGATATCCTTATACGGGGTATCTTTTTTTGTCTAAAACAAAGAGCCCCTAATAAATCAATCAAGAGATGAAAAAAAATTACGTATTTCTCTCAACAAAAAGAGACAAAGAGACTATGTCCTCTCTCTTAAAAGGGAGTATTTTTTACGTGGATGATAAGAATGAGTTTTTGTCACGATGTAGGAGAAAAAACTTCTTAATGTGACATGTGAAGAGAACGTATGTAGATAAAGATATTCTTCCTGAAAAGTGAAAACTTTTGCTCATAGATTTCTTCTCTTTTTCTCTCATTTCTTTGATACTCACCATCAATGTATGATAAGATTCACTCACTCATATTTTAATCTTCGAGGTATTCATGTTAAGTTTGAAGCAGCGTCATCAAGTGGTGACTTATTTTGTCTCCTTTTTCTCTTTTGGGCTCTTAATCTCTACTCTTGGAATAGCTCTTCCATATTTAGCTCAACATGCCAATGTAACATTAGGGGAGGCAGCTCTTCTATTTACAATGAATAGTATCGGATTCTTGTTTGGCTCTCTCATTAGTGGTGCCTTGTACGATGTGGTGAAAGGTAAGTATCTTTTATCTA
>CAYZUR010000187.1:0-4457 GCA_964481535.1 uncultured Spirochaetaceae bacterium
AGGTGGATATATAAAAGACTCTAATCCTTTCAGGATTGTTTTATTAGTTTTATTCACCTCTTTATTTGTGAGTTGCGTGAGTGTGACAGAGAAGAAAATCTATTCATTTGCCCCCTTTGTTTCACCTGTTTCAATAATTGAGAGTGTTGGACAAAATTTATCCTATCTAAAAAGAATTGATCAATTATTAGAGACTAAGGATTTGATAATGAGTAACGATTATTCTGAGTGTGACTATTTTCTTTTTTTCTCTTTTACTATTAATGAAGTTGATTCAGGAAATTACTCTTTTAAGAGAGAATATGATTATCTCACTAAAACCACTACTTGGATCGAGCCAAGTGGTGAGACCAAGAGCGCACTCACTCTCACTATTACTCTCTATGATGCATTAGACTTAACTGAGGATGGTCTTTATACTATTGTAAAAGAGGTTTCAAGTGAAGTAGATGTGAGTGATAATGAATTGAAATTACAAGCTGAGACCATCATAGAGACATATCTTCCTCTTCTTTTAAAGACTATAGATGAGGCATGGTAAGTGAAACGTTATCAAGTGCTCGGTATTATTTCAATATCTCTTTCTCTTCTTCTGCACGTTTTGTTGTTTGTAATTCTCTTTTACCCGCCAACTCACTTGGAAGAAGAAGTGAAGAGGGCCTCCTATATTTCAGCGAATCTAATTATTGGAAAAACACCTATAGAGAAAGAGAACCAAGCACAACAAGAGTCAAACGCACCAGAAGTGAAACACCCTCAGAATAAAGAGATGAATCTTGATAGGGGCGTTACCTCCGTCTCTACAATTAATGATAATGGGGTAGAAAAGACCATTACCAAGAATAAAGAAATTGTAGGAAAATCCATTATTGCTCCTCGATTACCATCAATAAGTAATACTCCTATCTCAAAAGAAAAGTCTTCTTCCTATAATGTTGAAGAAATTCCTTTTGAAACGGTGAGTAAAGGAATCTACCTTCCTCCTCCACTTTACCCTGCACGGGCAATAGACGAGGGAGCGGAAGGGGAAGTAATAGTTGAACTTCTCATTGGTAGAAGCGGAAATGTTTCTAATATTACTATTCTTACAAGCTCAGGACACTCAATATTAGATGACTCATGTATCACAACAATACAAAGTAAGTGGGCATTTAGCCCACACAATACAATTCGTAAAACCATTAAACGATTTGTATTTTCACTACAATAGGAGAAACATATTATGATGAATTGGTTTACTAAAGGTGGACTCTTGATGTATCCCCTTTTACTCTTATCAATACTATCGGTGAGTGTAATTATCTATAAGTTAATTGAATTTTATTATAAGAAAATCTCCTATAAAAAAGTAGATAAAGAGATGCATTTGGTAGAAAAAGGAATCCTTCCTTTTATCAATGATCCAGATCATCCCCTTCATAATATACTTACCCTCTCAATAGAAGAAAGGGAGAGCAAGATTGAGGAGTATGGAAAGAGGAAAGTAGTAGAAGCAGACCGACATCTTCACCTGTTGAGCCTTATTGGCTCTATTGCCCCAATGATTGGCCTTTTTGGCACTGTGATTGGTCTTGCTATCTCCTTCTTCGATATCTCTAGTGCTACTTCTACAGTTGATGCTGCATTATTAGCTGGTGGAATATATCAAGCGATGATAACTACGATTGCAGGGCTTGCTGTTGCAATCCCAAGCCAAATTGCCTATCACCTACTAAATGAGAGAGTGCATAGTTGGCTCCTTTCCTACCAAGTTCTCCTTGAGACACTGAACAGAGTCTGTCTCGTGAAAGGAGAGTAGAAATGGTATCACTCAGCAAATATCGAAAAAGTAAAAGAAAAACGGCAACTGGAGACCTTACAAGCTTGATAGATGTTATCTTCTTGCTTCTCATCTTCTTCTTGCTCACAAGTGTAACAAGTACACCTATAAGCAAAGATCGCGTTGAGGCTTCAATTGAGGGGAATTCTATTGAAGTAGCAGAAGTTCTTACCATAGAAGTAACTTCTAGTAGGACATATGTTGTAAACTCTTTTTCTTATACTCTTGATGAATTGTACCGCTATTTTGAGAATGAAAAAATTTCAAAAGAGAGGAATATTGCTATAACTTCTTCTAGGGGTGCGTTGTATTCAGATGTACTCTCTGCAATCTCTCCATTAGTAGAGATGGGATGGAGCAACATCTCATTTGTCGTTGAATGACAAAAAGGGGTGATGAATTGAGAATAATCTTAAGAGAGTAATCCAATGGATTAATGCATAAATTGTATGCTTAAATAATTTTTGCAACAAACAGCAACAAGCTATACTAAATACCATTGCCAGAACATAATTAATTGCCTATAATTAGATATAGATACCAGATAAAAAAAACATATATCTTCATATGTGTTATATGATAAAAATGATAGGTCTTAGGAGGCCATGCATGCACAATCACACCCCAGATTTTAAATGGGTTATTACCCCTCACGAGAAAAAAGATCTCAGTGGATCAAAAGCAATGTTCCCTGTAGGAGTCTCAAAAGTTGCTCGTCGTTTTCACCGACAGATACCGGGGTATCAAATGAGCCCTTTAGCATCTCTCCCTAATTTAGCTGCAATGTTTCACGTTGGCGGAATTTGGGTAAAAGATGAAGCTTCTCGCTTAGAACTTAATAGTTTTAAAGTTCTTGGAGGCTCTTTCGCTCTCTATCGTTTTATTCAAGAGAGACTTGGAGTACCTGATGAGAAGATGAGTTATGAGTATCTTATTTCTAAAGAAGTTAAAGAAAAACTAGGGGAAATCACCTTTGCTAGTGCAACTGATGGTAACCATGGTCGTGGTATTGCATGGGCAGCTCAGAAACTTGGTCACCCATGTGTTATTTACGTACACAGTGAAACAAGTAAAAGACGTATCGATGCTATTCGTAGCTATGGTGCAGTTGTAAAAGTAATTGAAGGAAACTACGATGATGCAGTAAGACAAATTGTTGTTGATGCTGAAATTCATGGATGGCAGATCATTAGTGATACTTCTTGGGAAGGCTATTCTCAAATTCCTACATGGATTATGCAAGGCTATTCAACAATGATGGCTGAAATTCAAGAACAATTCAGTGCCCAAGGAATTGCTCGACCCACCCACGTGTTTGTACAAGCAGGTGTAGGTGCTCTAGCTGCAAGTGTGATTGGCTATTACCATAGTCTATGTGGTGATAAAGTACCTAAGTGCATTGTTGTTGAACCAGAAGATGCTGCATGCTTATATGAAAGTGCAAAAACTGAGAACAAAGAGATTACACAAGTTGATGGAGACCTTGATACAATCATGGCAGGCCTTGCTTGTGGCTCTCCTAGTGAGTTAGCTTGGAATATCCTTAAAGAGACAGTAGATGCTTTTGTAAGTGTCCCTGACTACACAGCAGCTAAAGGAATGAGAGTCTATGCTACTCCACTTAAAGGTGATCCACTTATCATCAGTGGAGAAAGTGGTGCTGTTACTCTTGGTGCCCTTATTTCTATTTTAAAAGAGAAGGGAGCTGAGGAGTTAAGAGACTTCTTGAAGATGGATGAAAACTCTGAAATTCTTCTTATCAACACAGAAGGAAATACTGACCCAGCACTTTTTAGACAAATTATTTGGGAAGGCAGTAATCCTGTACCTAAAGATTATTGGTATGATGAGGATACTCGCTAGAAAATTCCCATTTTATTCTTACAAGGCACCTTCTTAATGTAGGGTGCTTTATTTATCTTCAACGAAAGAGACAGCTGTTCCATATACGAGAACTTCAGCAGCTCCCTGAGCTACATTACTTGTAGCATAGCGAATGTTGATAACAGCATCTGCTTTCAACTCTACAGCTTCTTTTACCATACGTTGAGTGGCAATAGCTCTTGCTTCATTAATCATTTCACTATAATGAGTAAGTTCTCCACCTACGATAGTTTTTAGACCTGCTAAAATGTCATTTCCTAAGTGTTTTGCTCTAATAGTAGATCCTTTCACGATAGAAATGGTTGTCAGTGTTTTTCCACTAATAAAATCAGTATTTACTAATATCATTTTCTTCCTCCTCCTTTAATTCTCTATTTCTTTGTAATAGCAAATAGATCATAGTCGCAGCAATTCCTGTAATGACGATAAAGATAATAACCTTCACAAATAGAGGAATATTGATAATGAAAAAGATGAGACTATACAAAGCTATAACTAGAACGAAGAGAGCAGAGAATATTATTGGCATTATCATAGCTTTTTTCACAATTATCACCTCACTAGATGTTGCTTGATACACAATATGACTCTTTCATATGATAAATCATCAATCGATGATTCGCAACTGGTTGAGAATCCTGAAAACTCCAAAATCTGTAGAATGAGTCCAAAATAGTATGCTTAATCAATAACAAGTTTACTCAAACTTCGCATACCTCAGCAACTAGGATGAATCGCCCTATATTTAGGGCAT
>CAYZUR010000188.1:0-4437 GCA_964481535.1 uncultured Spirochaetaceae bacterium
ACCAATATAATAGATAATAACAGATCTAGTTATCATCTTACAGTGAGTATGTTGATTACATCTGTCATCTCATAACTCTTTTTATTACAATAAATTAAACATTGACAACACACTCACTAAGGTCTAGTCTAAACATAGAACATATATCCGATAAAAAAAACTAAAGGAGAAAAGGTTGTGAAAAAGAGACATGTTAGTGCTAAAATCCTAATTACTTTACTACTGCTCATGTCTATCACTGTATCTTCTTTAGGAGCTTCCCGTACGGTCAGCAGCAAAACACTTTACATTTACGGCTATGTCCCAGAAAAAACAACTTTGAATGTATTTGAAGATGGGCACATTGATTTCTTCTCTAATAATCCTTACGCAACGGTAGATGTTCAACAATCGTCTTATTCTACGACTTTATCAGTTACTGCCTTATAAATTTTTAAGTATCCCCTAGCGAAAAGCTTCTGGTATCTTTCTGTTACATAGCAAACACTTACAAAAAAAAGGACCAACTGGTCCTTTTTTTTAATCTACATTATATTTGAAGATACTCATCAAATGTTTCTTATTCATCCCACCCTTCTTTGTTCCCGATAATTTGAGTGATGAGAGAATCTCATTTGGCTCGACTATTTATTACCTCTTCCAAAAATTCTTAAAAGGAAAAGAAAAATATTAATAAAATCTAGATAAAGCATCAAAGCACCAATAATTGAAAGCTTTATAAAAGTCTCTTCATTCATGGTATAGCCATAGGAATCATTCATTCTTTTAATCTTCTGAGTATCCCAAGCAGTAAGACCCAGGAATATAAGGACTCCTAGATAACTCATCATATAGTACAGACCACTACTTTGAAAAATTAGATTTATGAGAGAGGCCACAATAATACCCCATAAGCCCATGATTAGATAATGCCCAATTCCATCAAGATTTCTTTTGGTTACCATCCCATAAAAACTCATTCCACCAAACAGCAATGCCGTTGTAAAAAAGGCTCTAGAAAGGACTAGCGTAGAATAGGCATATACTATTACAGAAAGGGTAATCCCTGTTACTACAGAATATGCGGCAAAAGAGAGAACCGCTGATGTAGAAGACATCTTTTCAATACGAGTTGAAAGATACATTACAAGTCCAATTTGAATAATAAATAAGAATAGAAAACTGAAAGTTGATGAGAAAAACATCCTCATCAATGATTCACTCGAAGCGACTAAATATGAGACAACTGCAGTGAGAGTAAGCCCAGCACTCATCCAAAGATACACATTTTTTAAAATAGAATTCTCTCTTATTTTAATATTTGAGAGAAACGAAGTATTACTTGATGCCATTCTATCTCCTCCATTAATAATTGCTCTTTATAATTTCTCTATTTTAGTGACAAAGGTCAATAGAGTTTCCATAAATCAGCCCCTTATGATATAGTAAATTCATGAAATCTAGGTTCTTAATTTTCCTAATCTTTATAATCGTACTCTTAAATAGCTGCTCATCAACAACGACACTCACTATATATACTGATCAACAATTAACAGACGGAGCTGTTGCAGTAAAGGAAATGATGAAGGAAGCATATGCAGCTTCAATTGAAAAGACACGCGATGGTATGGACACTATTGATAATGAAACTCTTTTTAACCCAACACAAAGGAATCAATTTCAACAAGGGCGTGAGCTTCCAGGTGTAGAAAAAAGACTTAATACATTTAAAAAACAATTAAATTCAGATCTCAATACAGTATTTGACTCTCTTTTTGATCAAACAACGATGTGGATAGATGAAATGACAATAACTGATCCCTACAATTATATACTTGGAGAAAAAGATTCCATTACTAAATTCTTTAGAGAAACAGCATTCGATAAACTCAATGAGTATCTCATCAGAGAACTCAATGACAAAGAAACCCTTAAATCAACTTTCAATAATTATCTTACCATTATTAATGCATACATTATAACAGGAAAAACTTCGTTAGATACCAACACTATAGAAGTGATGAAGAAGTGGGATCCAAGCAATCTTACTGCTTTTTTAGCCAATGAGATAGCAAAAGAAATGGCGACTCAAGAAACTATTATACGATACCTTGCGCCTTCCTATGATTCACCGTATATTCAGCTTTTCAGCAAATAGGAATAGCGATATGAATTATATTAAATGCACTTGGAAGAGGATAATTACGATATGAACCTTTTTGAACACAATAATGAGTTAATAAACCAACCCCTTGCTCATAGAATGCGTCCAAGAACTTTGAATGAATATATTGGGCAAGAACATATTATTGGTAAAGGACGATTGCTACGACGGGCAATTCAGAAAGACCAACTTTCTTCGATAATTCTCTACGGCCCACCTGGAACGGGAAAAACAACCTTAGCAAGGGTAATAGCTAATACTACAAAAAGTCACTTTTCAACAATAAATGCAGTGTTAAGTGGAGTAAAAGAGTTACGTTATGAAATAGAAGAAGCTAAAAATAGATTAGCCCATTATGGCAAAAGAACCATCCTTTTTATTGATGAAGTACATAGGTGGAATAAGAGCCAACAAGATGCACTTCTTCCTCACGTTGAAAACGGAACATGTATTTTAATTGGGGCAACAACAGAAAACCCCTATTTTGAAGTAAATCCAGCTCTAGTTTCCCGCTCTCGTATCTTTCAGCTCCTTACATTAGAAGAGAACGATTTAGAAAAGATTGCTTATCAAGCGATTAATGATGAGCAAAGAGGATATGGGAAATGGAAGGTCGATTTTGAACCCGGAGCCTTAGAACATCTCATAGGTGTCGCTCAGGGAGACGCACGATCTCTATTAAATGCCCTTGAGCTAGCTATTGAAACAGATGAAGATGATCAAGTAGGAATATCTCATATCCGTTACATCACAAAAGCTATCGCTGAAGAAAGTATTCAAAAAAAAGCAGTCTTGTATGATAAAGAAGGTGACTACCATTTTGACACTATTAGTGCTTTTATTAAATCAATACGGGGAAGTGACCCAGATGCAGCACTGTACTGGCTAGCAAAAATGGTCCTAGCTGGAGAAAATCCAGCTTTTATCTTCAGACGATTACTTATCAGTGCAACTGAAGATATTGGACTTGCTGACCCACAGGCAATTTCTGTTATTTTAGCCGACGCCCAGGCATTTGATAGAATTGGACTCCCTGAAGGAAGATTCCATTTATCACATGCAACCATCTATGCAGCAACAGCCCCTAAAAGTAATTCAACAATGGCTTTTTTTGATGCACTAAAAAGTGTTGAAAATGAGAAAAATGGAGATGTCCCAAACCACTTAAAAGATCCATCGCGTGATGGCAAAGGGTTTGGTCACGGTAGTGGATACCTCTACCCACATGCATTCAAAGACCACTGGGTAGCTCAACAATACCTTCCAACTAGCCTTCAAGGAAGTGCTTTTTACTACCCTTCCTCTACCGGATATGAAGGGCAGTTGAAAGAAACCATTACTAAACGAAGAGAAGCTCAAAATGAAGTCTCACTCGATGAATTACATGTTGAGCACTACACTACCAGTTTTGATGATAAAGTACGAATAAAGTGGGTTCAACGAGCCCTCCATCAATTAGGAGATTCTTTTGAAGCGATAAGGGAGAAAATCTCAAGTAATGCCCTTATTCAAAGACATGAAAATATTCTCATCCTCCATCCTGGTAATGGATTTTTAGTATGGCAAGCTATAAGAGAAGCACCTGAGGGATCAGTAACTGTTTTGTGTGAACATAAAGAACAGTATCAATACCTCGATAACTACTCTCAAACACTTGATGAATTGAATCGACCTATTCTATTACAGACTCATCTTGAAACAATACAGAAAGAACAAGATGGAATGAAGTGGGACAAAATTATCTCAATGAATCCATTCACTACATATAAAGAACAAGAAGAGACGCTGCCCATTCTCAAAGAAATTCTCCACCCTAGTGGAGCAATTGTAGTTGCACAAATTCTCCCCTATTTATCATCTAGAATCTCTAGTTTTATTACAGACCCAGATATAAAAATGATAATAGAAAAAGCAGAAAGTACCATGTACAGCCCACAAGGGCCACCTCCCACAAGATGGAGACAAGAAGACCTCATAAACAACATTGAAGAGCTGAACATGATGGTAAAAACAGAGCGACTTACCACAAACAATAAACGAATTTTCACCAATCTGATAATTGAAAAATATATTAATGGTAGTTACAGCGACTATTTTAATGAATCATGTGATAAAGAAAATATAATCAATCATCTAGTTGAACATATTGGGGAAAAGGAACTTGATTTTAAAAGAGTATTTTCTATTCTCAAGATAGAGAAAATAGTCACCCCTTTTTTAGGACAAAAAGAAGGAAGGTCCGTCAAGTAAAAGCGACTTTGTCATAAAATAAAATTGGAAATATTGGACTGTTT
>CAYZUR010000189.1:0-4435 GCA_964481535.1 uncultured Spirochaetaceae bacterium
CCATCAACAGGTAACTACTGTCGTGGTGGAGCATATAACAGTGTCTTACTAGGCTGTCAATCAATTGCAATCCTTCCAGAAGAGATGAGCCAAGAAAGGTTTAACTGGTTAAAATCAGTTGCAGGAGAAATCATTGCAACTCCTGGTTGTGAATCTAATGTAAAAGAAATTTTCGACAAGTGTCATGAACTTGATGCCGAGCGCGGAGCAAGTATTGTAATTTTCAATCAGTTCGATAAATTCGAAAACTATCTCTGGCACTATACAGTGACAGGATCTGCAATGATTGAAGTATTAGAACACCTTAATATTAAACCTGAAAATGTAGCTGGATATACTTCAAGCACAGGTAGTGGTGGAACTCTTGCAGCAGGTGATAAGTTAAAAGATCTCTATCCAAATATTAAAATTGCAGCAGGTGAAGCCCTCCAATGTCCAACTCTTTTAAGAAACGGCTTTGGTGGACACAGAATTGAAGGTATTGGTGACAAACACGTACCTTGGATTCACAATGCAAGAAATACTGACCTTATTACAGCTATTGATGACCAAGATTGTATGGATATCTATCAATTGTTCAATGAAAAAGCTGGACTTGATTACATGAGAAGTCTTGGCCTTGATGAACAAGAAATCAATAACCTCTCCCTCTATGGTATTAGTGGAGTTGGAAACTTACTCATGGCGATAAAGTTAGCTAAATATTATGAATTAGGTGAAGATGATGTAGTATTTACTATTCTTACCGATGCTTCTGAAATGTACACTTCTCGCCTCACTGAAATGATTGAAAAACAAGGTGAATTTACCCCGATCGATGCAGCTAAAGTTCATGCTGCGTGTCTCATGCACCAAGGAATCGATAATGTTGAAGAACTTGGGTATTATGACCGCCTCCGTATTCATAACTTAAAGTATTATACTTGGGTAGAACAACAAGGAAAAACCTATGAAGAGATCACTGCTCAATGGTATGATAAAGAGTACTGGAAGCAACTTCCTGGTATGGCTGACAAGATTGATGTAATGATTAATGAATTTAATAAAGAAGTTGGGTTAATCTAAAACTAGCAGAGAATATCTGTTTCAATAGAGCCGGGCCCAATTGAGGTCCGGTTTTTACGTATTAAAGGAGCTGTTTATGCGTTTTCATTATGAGTGTTGTGATTGTAATAAACTCTATTACACTGATGAAGTGATGTACCTTTGCCCAGAATGTGCTACACATAATACCGATTCTTCTGTAATGAGAAAGGGTAATTTAATTGTTCATCTCCATAAGGATGATACTGATACATTACTAAGGAAAAAAGATCTTACCTTTTATGATTTTTTCCCCTATGAAGTGGCCAATCCAGGTGCCTTCCCGATTGGCCCAACTCCAATTACGACCCCTATTCGATTAAGAGAAAAATATGGTTTTTCAAATCTCAGTTGCAAAATGGATAGTACGCTTCCTTCAGGTTCTTTTAAAGATCGAGCAAGTCAACTTATCATAGGGCAAGCCGCATATCATAACGAAACGAGTATTGCCCTTGCTTCTACTGGAAACGCAGGAGCCGCAATGAGCTGTGCAGGTGCTGCATATGGAGTAAAGATAGTCTTATTTGTTCCAGAAACAGCCCCAGTGAATAAATTAATGCAATCGGTACTATATGGTGCTGAAGTTGTTCCTGTCAAAGGAACATATGATGATGCTTTTGCCCTCTCTATTGCTTACACTGATGCTTTTGGTGGAATTAACCGTAATACGGCCTATAATCCAATGACTGTTGAAGGAAAGAAATCTGTCTCAATTGAACTATTTCTACAAATGGGGAGAAAAGTTCCTGATGTAGTATATGTTTCAACAGGTGATGGATGTATTTATGCGGGTGTTGTCAAAGGATTTTTAGATCTGTATCAAGCAAACCTTATCGATAAAGTTCCTCAAGTAATATGTGTCCAATCAGATAAATCAAACGCAATAGCAAAAGCGTGGGAAACTGGTGAGTACAAGACTGTGAAAGCTACTACGATCGCTGACTCAATTAGTGTCTCATCTCCTGCTAATGGAAGAATGGCTGTTCGTTACATTAACGAGACAAAGAGTTGGGCAACTATAGTAAGTGATGAAGAGATACTCTCATCCCAAGCAGAACTTGCAAAAGAAGCAGGTATCTTTGTAGAACCCGCTGCAGCGTGTGCATGGGCAGGATTTGTAAAAGATAAAGATACGTTATTAGAAAAATATGGAAAAGATGTTGAAGTATGTGTTCTTCTTACTGGTGTTGGGTTTAAGGATATGGCAGTGTTCCAAGGCCGAGTAACGATGCCATCATCAATTGAAAACTCTGTAAAAGCAGTACATGAGAGATTTGGTAGCATCTAGTTGAATTCTCTTAAAATTAAGTGTTATACTCTCCTTGTACAAACAAGGAGTTTATAATATGCAAAATATTCTTATAGGGGTCGCGATTGGGTTTACCCCAATGCTTGTTCTCCTCATTATACAACTCACGAAAACCTCTCAAAAACAAAAAGAAAATGCTCTTCAAGTGAGCAAACTGAAAGGGATGCTTACAGATCGGATGGACCTTGAGTCTGATGGTCTTAGCAGACTAAAAGAAGAAATTAATGAATTAAAAACTCAGAATGAGAATTTACGAATATCTCTAAGAACATATTCTCAGAAACCTGGAAGAAAAGAGATGGCACGCCTTCAAGTGTATCAACAAGCTGCAGACAGGTTAACAATTAATGCACCCGGTTTTGGTGGTGCATGGCAAGCAGCTCTTAAAGATAGTGAAACTGAATTTGAGAAATCTTTTTACGGGGTACAACCTTTTGTGAAAAAAGTTATCCCCCTGAAAAATAGTGATGCGAGAATGATTGATCGAGATTAATCATCTTCATAGAGTTCATGGACTAAATCCCATGCCTCAGCATCCCCTTTACGAAGTTCACTAAGAATTTCATAGTGATACAGAAGCATTCCTAGCTGTTGCTCTACAGCCTCTTCTGGATCCATATCATCAAGATGACTAATAGCCTCATCGCCCTCTTCTAGACTCATTAATCGATGATACTCTTTTATCATATCTTCTTTTTTCCAATAGATAAAATTCACAGCGTCCATTATCAATAAAGGCTCATAGTTAATCTTCTCTAAATCACGACCTGTATTCTTAATCTCTTCACTACTCGCATCTTCACTAACATGTTCAAACATCTCTAATGTATATCTCATTTTTCATACCTCTACTCAATAGTATTGTGTTCTTACCAATAAGGTAATAGATAACACTTAATGAGTCAAAGGAGAAAGGGTGAATGATTTAAGAGAAATCACTCTTCATATATGAAAAAGCTACATCTCAAATACTAAAGAGTAGTTTTTCTTATCATGCTCCGTTTCTTAGGTGAGTTGATTACTATTAATAAAAGTTACCTTTCCATCAAAGTAGTCAGTGTTTTCATACCTTGTTCCATCTACACTATAGATGAGGTCTTTTATTGCATAGAGTTTTTTAATTGGAATATATTGCATCAGATCAAGGAGAGTTTGTTTTACACAATAGTCTCCTGCGAGTCCTAACACATACACTTCATCTCCCGTGATTCCCTTTACATTCTTTCCATTAGAGAATGCAGAAAACTCTTCAGTTTCTTTATCTTCACCTTTGAGTAACACATTCCCGTTAGCTTCTATTGCAATGTCTGCACCTGGAGTTCCTGCAATACAATGAGGAGGGAATGTAGTAAAAGAAACGTGATTAGCTGGGTGATAGTCTGCTGTGAGTATCACTTGGTTAAAAAGTGGTTTAATTTCTTCTATCCGTTTAGCATATGCTGTATTCGCACCCTTTACTGCAAGAGCACCACCTTCCATAAAATCGTATTGTACATCAACAATAATTAATGTTTTATTCATACTCATAATGTAGCAGAGTAAGTGAGTGGTGGCTAGACACAACAAAAGTGAAAGATTACTTCTCAAGAACAAAAATCTAATTCAATCTGCTCTTCATACATCTTTTCCTACCTCATAATGGGTTACCTTGGTTCTAGATATTCTGCTTGATGGTATCTTTATTTGTATAATATCAAACCTTGTAATTAAAGAGAACAAAAGAACTGCTAAAAGAAATATCTGTATGAAAAGATTGACTTATGGAAAGGATAGGTAGAGAATGTGAATTAACAGCAGTGAAAACCTCCATGGTAGCAGACTTCTAAGAAGTGTATACAAAATGACTACCTATTCTACTAAAAGTGCCAACCCAAAGAACATCATATCAATCACCTTGCAATTTAAATAATGAATTATATTGCAATGAAAAGAGTCATCACATTCGTTGATATGAAATAATTATTGTGAGTAAAGAGATTACTCCTATATTGATACATCACTACTCACCTTTTAAGAAAAGGAGAGAGAAAATGAAAAAGTATA
>CAYZUR010000190.1:0-4370 GCA_964481535.1 uncultured Spirochaetaceae bacterium
GTTGATACAAATGGTTCAAAGAGGGAAGTTTCTTTTTACCCAGAAAAAGATGCCAATGGAAATGTAAAAAGTCATATTGTTTTTCATAACAATGTTGAGTTATTTAATGGGCAATCTTTTTTTTCAGCTATTGATTCCTCTGTAAAAGAGACGTATAGAGCTATAAAAGAGACTGTTCGATTATTTTGGCAATTAATACGTGGGAAATTTTCTTTTACCGATTCTCTTGCAGGTCCTGTTCGTATTTCATATATCATTGGCCAAGTCTCCACCTCTGGCGCTCGTGCATTTTTACAACTGTTAGCAATGATTAGTATTTCTTTGGGTATAGCAAATCTCCTTCCTCTGCCTGGGCTTGATGGAGGGTCGATTGTATTAAGTGTAATAGAGATTATTAGGAGAAAAACATTTTCCCCTCGTCTCTATATTCGTTTCCAAACGGTTGGAGTTGTTTTTTTAGGAATGTTGATGTTATTTGTTCTTTTTACTGATGCAAGATTTTTATTATCTTAATGTTTGTCTAATTCCACAAATTTAACAAGTTGTCTTTGGAATCCCATTCGAATTATTCCTGTTTCACCATTACGCTGTTTCGCAAGGATTACTTTTGTTTCTTGAACAGCAAATCCATTTAGCATAATGACTGGTTCTGATTGTTTATTGTTCGGAACATTTTCTGGGTCAACTAAACGATCTCGGTGGAGTAATATTACAACATCGGCATCTTGTTCTACAGAGCCAGATTCACGAAGGTTGGCAAGGTTAGGTTCTTTCCCTTCTGCGTCTCTTGAGACCTGAGAGAGGGCTACTACTGGAATTTGTAATTCTCGTGCTAGAGATTTTAATGACCGTGATATTTCAGCAACTTGTTCATGCCTTGGCACATTTGCATTAGACTCAGGGTTAATTAAGCTTATATAGTCAATAAATAAAATCTTAATCCCTTTTTCTCTTTTCATTCTTCTTGCTTGGCTTCGTAAGTCAAACAATTTGATGTGTGGGGTATCTTGTATATAGAGCTTCCCTTCATAGATTCTTCCTGCTGCATCAATAATAGCGGTAGTGTCTTGTGTTCTAAGAAGAGCTGATCGTATTCTTTTTGAGTCGACCTTAGCCTCTGCAGAGAGGATTCTTTCCATGATAGCCATGCTAGTCATTTCAGCTGAAAAAAACCCTACTGGTTCTTTTCTCTTGATGGCAATTTCAGCTGCAATGGTGATTGCAAAAGCAGTTTTTCCAACAGAAGGACGAGCACCAATAACGATAAACTCACTTGGTTGGAATCCTCCTGTCATGTCATCAAGTTGAGCAAATCCAGATTTAACTCCACTTGGGTTTCCATGTTTAATACGTTCCATGACAAGATCGACTGTTGATTTTACGAGAACTGAGGCATCTTCATAATTGTCTGCAAAGCTTGAGGTAGCATTCTGTAGGTCACTAAGAACTCTCTCTCCATCATCTAAGAGAAGGGAGATATCTTTTGATTCATCAAATACTGATTCATACAGTGTGCCGCTAAATGAGATAAGAGCCCGTCTTAATGATAAAGAGCGGACTATATCTGCATAGTAAATAGCATTAGTGGTGGTGGGAACGTCACTTGTTAAAGAAGCAAGATAGCCCATACCACCAATTAATTCGAGCATATCTGTTTTTTTTAGATATTCGCTCATAGTAATCAAGTCAATTATTTGACCACTATGATCTTGATGAAATGATATTATGGCATCATAAAGTGCTTGATGAGATGGTAAATAAAAATCTTCTTTACGAAGGGTCATTATAATCTCATTGAAAGCATCAGCACTTAGTAATATTGCACCAAGTACTGCTTTTTCGGCGACTTCATTATGTGGGGGGACTTTTCCCCCACTGTAAGCAGATGCCATGTATATATTATTCCTCTGTTTTTGGTTCAGCGACTTCAGCAATTTTCTCAGCTGCTAATTTAGCGGCTTTATCAGCTTCTTTTTTAGCTTTATCTTCAACTGCTTTAGCTTCTGCTGCTTCTCTTTTTACATCTTCTTCGCTTTTTACAATGAGTTTGATAGTGGCAGATTCCCCTTCGTACAAACGTATCTTAACTGAATATGTACCTACGTTTTTAATTTCATGGGAAGCTACTTCGATTCTCTTTTTCTCAATGTCGAGGTCTTGTTTAGCGAGAGCATCTTGTACCATAGTACTCGTTACTGATCCAAACAATTTACCACTTTCACCAGCTGATACAACCATCGTTAAAATAAGATCATTAAGTCTATCTCTTGTTGAGGAAGCGGCTTTTCTTTTCTCTTCTTTTCGTTTTTCAATTGCTGCTGCTCGACCAGTAAATAATGCTTGATTTGATTTATTAAATAACACAGCAATGCTTTTTGGGAGTAGATAGTTACGGGCATAGCCGCTTTTGACTACTATCACATCCCCTTCTTCACCTAGATTTTGAACATCTTGGTTTAATATAATTTTCATAAGTTTTTCTCCTTACTCGTTCTGTCTATACGTAATCCATGTCTCACTTATCCCCAAAAGAGGGAAGCCTAAAATAAACACCACATTTGCTCCTGGTAGTATCATAAGAGCTCCACTGAGAAAGAATATTCTACTTGGTCTAATGTGGGGGAATTTCTTTACCAAAAAGTTAGCGGCAATGGAAATTCCTTGTACTGCATAAAGCAATGCAACCACAGTTGAAACATTGTAGGCAAGACTCTCGATGAGTATTGAATCTACCAAAAACGATAATAATATTGAACTCATCCCTGCAAGCAGGAACCAGATAGCTTCATGTGGAATACTCCACTTGAGCATTTTTTCTTGAAACTCGCTATTAGATTGTTTTGACATCATCTCACTAATAAAGACTGCTATCCCAAATTGTGCAATAAAGAACATAAGTCCAACATTAGTAATAATTGATGTAACAACCGTTGCGATTTCATTCATATCATTTAATGGTATTTGATTAGCCATTGCAAACGATACGAGGGAAGAAATCAAGCTCTGGTATACATTTCGTGTGTTTAGTGCCGATGCACTATTTCCACTAAGCCATACTACTATCAAAAATCCTGAAACAAACGCAAAAAGAGAAGCATAAAGTAATCTGTATAACATTCTCTTCTTTTCTGTTGCAATCCAAATGCCACTAGCAACTAGAGTCGAAATTGGTAAATATAATCCTATTATAAATAATCCAAATCCTTCCCCACTCGTAAATAGCTCTTTTAACTGTATATAATGATACACTATTACAAATAGCGCCACCACAAGGATTGATATCAATCCTTCATTAACAGTATCCACTCTTTGAGAGGCCAACAATAACACTATTACCGATAAAAAGGTGGAAGATGTAATCCAATAGAGTGCAATTGCTATTGCTATTGGTAATACTACTGTCCTTAGTGTTTTATTGCTTCCCAATGGTTCCATATCTTCCCTATTTTCTGTCGAAAGGGAGATATGCTAGTACTCTTGCTCTTTTAATTTCTGTTGTTAGAGCCCTTTGGTGTTTTGCACAGTTTCCAGTAATTCTGCTAGGAAGAATTTTGCCTCTTTCGGTAACATATCTTCTTAACATGTCTGGATTCTTATAATCGGCAGTGAGATTCTGTGTACAGAACTTACACACCTTTTTCTTAAAAGTTCCTCGTTTTGAAGAAAAACGACGGTCTCGAGAACCTGAGCCACTTCTGTCTCTATCGTCTTTATCATAATTTCTTGAATTATCTTGATCATCTCGCATGATAGTTATTACTCCTCATCAATTGTTTAAAATGGAATATCATCATCAAATTGTTCAGGTCCAGGGAATGATGGAGCACTATTATTGTAGGAATTGTTCCCACTAGGTCTATCATTTGAAGGTGCAGGTCTTGCACTCTTATTCTGGCTATATGAACGATTATCTGATTGATTCGATTGTGCATTAGATGCACTTCCACTCGATAATAATTGTATTGAATTTGCAACAATTTCTACACGTTGTCTAGGTTGGCCATCTTGCTCCCATCTGTTTTGTTTTAGTTCACCACTAACACAAACCTGGGTTCCTTTTGAGAGAGCTCTCTCAATTGAATGAAGATATTTTCCCCACGCTATTACATTGAAGAAACTTACTTCGTCTTCTCTCTGATCGCCTGACCCCTTAACGCGATTTACTGCAAGAGAAAATTTACCTAATGTTCTATCATTGCCAAAGTCTGTGAGTTCGATATCTCGAGTGAGACGTCCTACTAATACTACGTTGTTGATATCAGTTGCCATACAATCTTTCTCCAGTTGTTATCTTATTTATCTTTTACAACAAATAAATACTTCATAATAGGTTGCATTAATCTAAATGTTGCACTCATTATATTGACCAC
>CAYZUR010000191.1:0-4331 GCA_964481535.1 uncultured Spirochaetaceae bacterium
ATAGCGTTCATACAGAAAGTTCACCTATACGATTAATTATGTATGAAGACAGATTAGAATTAGAGAACCCTGGAGGGCTGTATGGGAGGATATCTGTAGATGATTTGGGTAAGATAGCTGCAGATACTAGAAATCCATACTTAGCCGGAGCGTTAGAAATTATGCTCGATACAGAAAACTGGTTTTCTGGAATTCCCACTGTTATAGCTGAACTCAAAAAAGCTGATATGCCAGAACCTATATTTATTGATAGAAGAGGGGTTTTTAAAGTAATATTTTATAAAAAAATGGTTGAGCAGAAAAAAGAAATAGATTTTGAACAAGAAATTCTAAATTACTGTAGTATCCCAAGGACGAGAGAAGAGCTTGCTAATAAATTTGGATTTGAGGCAGTAAGCTATTTTATTAAAATATATATTGTTCCCTTAATTGATGAAGAGAAAATTAAGATGACTCTGCCTGATAAACCAAAGAGTAAATACCAAAAGTATTTTTCATCAAAGGGTCTCAATTGATAAGAATAAAGGGTATCAATCTTAAAAAAAATTCCTATATACTGCGTGCTAAAAAGAAATAACTGCTTTTTTCTTTATGCTTCTATACTGTAATAGCTCAAAGAAGAACCTGGCAACTATCGTTACTGTTTGTCCTACAATGGGTGCATGATAAATTTGAGAAAGAGGCGAAACATGCTCTCTATGTAACGGGGCACCAATCCTTGTTATGATTAATCTTATTGCCACTCATCATTCTCTAGCATAGATCTATATGACTCATCACTGAATATAAGGTGATTGAGCACCTTCACACCTAATAATTCTCCAGCTTCTCTTAATCTCCTTGTTACATTTCTATCATCCATCGAGAGTGGGCAATGATATTGACCTCCTTAATAATCAAGTTATATCTTGTAATCGATGAAAGGAGCTGAATCCATGGGAAAGTCTACTAGTCAGAAACGTTCTACAGCTGTGGGAACACCTAAATCCTACCCTCTGAGCGGTGAGCAAGCGCTGCAGGTGTTACGGATGTTAGCGAATAGAAATGCTGAGTTTGCAAAGGAGATTGCAGAAGTATCGGCCTTGATTTTCTGTGATGTATCTGTGGAGGATGTCGCTTCTTTGGTGTATGACGCACTCAATGAACTTTCTGCTGAAGATTGTTGGG
The DNA here is from genome assembly GCA_964481535.1 of uncultured Spirochaetaceae bacterium. Taxonomy (GTDB): domain Bacteria; phylum Spirochaetota; class Spirochaetia; order Sphaerochaetales; family Sphaerochaetaceae; genus SABI01. The sequence goes on from CAYZUR010000191.1 coordinate 1,168, forward strand.
CTGCCTCGGGAAGACAACGGGGAGGAGGATATCGTGATGAATATGATGTTGCAGATGACATGATTGGAGAAGCTTTTTCTCCCTTCACCCATCAAATCGATATGTTTCACCAGACGGGTGAACACGTTTCGGAACAAATCTATATACAGGGAGTATTGTTGGGGCTCTACCAATACAAAACGGACTCAACTACCGATTTTTCCGAGCACTATGCGGAGGATTACCCCGAATCGTTTGAGAATGATATTCTTGATACTTGGAAGAAACGTCATCCAGATGATACCTCTGGTCTACAAATGTTGCACAGGTTTCTTGAGGAGCACTGTCCAGATTGGAGTGTAGAACCAAACACCATTCTCTAAAACTGGAGTTGCTTGATTATTCAGGAATGGTATGGCTGATTGGGTGTTGAAGCCCTTTAGGAAGGTTTGCTGGAATCCTTCGACTTCCTATCCAGCCTTGTATTCCTCTCATTCTGGCTATTTGCCTAATAGTGTGTGTACGGGTATATGATGGTAGTGGACCTCTTTCGTACTGCCTCGTCAAAGACCTCCAACCATCCGTAATGGCTGACACAATAAGATTGGTATGTGGTGGTGCTCTAGTAGGGAGCACTATTCAATGTGTGGTGGCTCCTGATCAGGTATATTTTTTCCTTTATGATATTGGATTTGAATCAGCAAACAGCTGTTCGTACACATGCTCGAAATGATCAATCTCATCTTGAGATAGTTCAATAAATTCATTCTCTCTTGATCGCTTTGATAAGCTCCCCCTGTTTTGTGAAAGAAAACTGTAGAGCAAGAAGACTGTCCTGTCAGGCATCTCGATACGTTTTTGTACAGAACTTCGAAATTGATCGTACTTCATAAGGAATTGTGCCTCTTCAGGAAGGTCATGCTCAATGGTTTCCTTGACACAATGATACAGGAATTGAACACAAGGTGTAGCATCAAAATATCGGTAGTAATCGGCCGTTGCATTCAATACACGTACATTGTGATCTTCTGTGGGTTCCCACTTGATGAAAGGGAGAATGCCTTGTGAATAGTCTCGCAATACAGAGCCATATTCGTCTATACGCTGTAACATTGAACTTGATATGGGAAATATCAAACCTGGGGGATTATATCCATGTTCAGCTAAGATATGATGGATAAGATACCGATGAATTCGTCCATTTCCATCGGAAAACGGATGGATATGTACAAACCCGAAGGCGATAATAGCTGCAGCGGAGACTGGATCAATTTCGTGTGTTACTCTTTTACTGTATGCAATCAATCCTGTAATTAAAGAATCAATATCTGCACTTTTTGCACTGATATGCTCCACGATAGGCATCCCTGTGTTTCTTTCATGTTCACCTATGAACCCTCCTGCGTCCCTAAATCCTATCTTTACGAACGGACTATTGCCTATCACTATGTGTTGAAGGCGAATAAGTTCATCCTTGCTTAGGGGTGCTTTCCCAGCTTCTCGTATCGCATTGCCCCATCGCACAATTCGCTCATGAGAAGGCGTTTCATTTTCTATGGTAAAACTCGCTTGTGAATCTTTGAGTAGCAGAAACGTTGCTGCGCGGGTTACCACATCTTTAGGAATTTCTGAGGAGACTTGAAGAGCTTTCTTTTTAAGATCCATCGAAAGAAATGCACGAATTTCTTCTGTTTTTCTTATCAGGGGACAAAATTCATGTGTTCCTGGAAGATTGTTTACAATTCGATGCCTTTGAGAGTTCTCTCCTTTTACCGCCAACTGTTGTAGAGGGTTAATGACATGCACATAATTCCCCATTGTCACATCAGGTAGGTCAAGAAGTGTTCCCATCAACCACTCATAGAGAAACCAGATTCGTCTAGCGTATGATCCAGTTATGGTCTCTTGTACAATTGTCACTAATTCATTCTTATCAATTACTTCAAATAATTTCTTCAACACACATAAATTAATTCCCTCATATTTTATAGCAAATTCAAGATGACCTTTGAGAGAATTAACTGGCTGATGTCTGGGCGTAAGAAGATGCCAATTTTTCTCTTCTATTACTTTGTGCTTCAAGCCGATAGCCATTTTTGTATATGGAAAGGGTGCAGGAAGGTGAAATGCATCGATAAGGGCTATATATCCTGCCGGTATTGCCTCTTCGGGAAGCGAAAATCCGTGAAATACTGTTACTGGTCCTGAAAAGTTAATATTCATACTACTCCTTATGAATTATTATTATAATATTGTATTTTTAGTTAATTGTATATGTTTTTCATGAAAATTGGTTAAAAATTTAGATTATATGTTCAGTTCACACCAAAAGACAACTATATACATATCAGAACCAGCATTTCTCCCTTGATAACGAATTTTTCCTGATATTCAGACTTAGACAAACGTTCCAAAATCGCTCGAACAATTGGAACTCGAATTGCTGTAATCAGAGAATCATTGTAGGATTCCTAGATTTCCGCTACCTGGTGCACATTCCTCAGAATCAACATTTGCTGATCAGGCCATGCTAAACCCTTTGGCCAGAGAATTGTGCATAAGAACAATTGTTGCATAGGATGCAATAGTAGTATCAGTGCACCGACCTTTGTTTCCATAATTTGATTAGTGCACCATAGGTGCGCTTATCTCTTCACCCGCAGTCCAAGCAGTTCTTCCATCGGGTCAAAGTCTCGGTCGTTGTGCAGAAGCTCAAGGTTGTGTGCAATGCAAAAGGTAGCAATGAGTACGTCTATGGTCTTTCGAATCATAATACCTTGTTTTCGCAACTTCCGAAAGTTATCTGCAGCTCTAATGGCTATTTCTTTTCCGATAAAGTCATGATATTCAAGAGAATCCATGAGATGCTTTGCAACCTGAAACTGTTTGTTTTCCCGAAACCCTTGCAGAAACTCCACGATGATCAAATCCCCGGTAACAACCCTGTCCTGTTCCAGTTCCCGGTCAAGAATATCTGTTTGAGAGGTAACCACCCCATTTACATAGTCGATCCAAACAGAGGTATCTGCAACAATCATAGATTTGTCCTCATTGCATTAAGATCTCCCTCCCAGGATAGTTTGCCCCTGAGATCACGTATCTTTGCTTGTTGCTTCATTGCAATAAGAAGCTTCAATCCTTCCTCCACCGCCTCTCTCTTTGTTTTGTACCCTGAGACCAGCAAC
>CAYZUR010000192.1:0-4329 GCA_964481535.1 uncultured Spirochaetaceae bacterium
ACTGGTGTTGCTATTACTGCAATTATTCAATCAAGTTCAGCGACTACTGTTATGGTAGTCTCTTTTGTTAATGCAGGCTTATTAACTCTCACCCAATCTATTGGGGTAATCATGGGGGCTAACATTGGTACTACTGTCACTGGATGGATTGTAGCAATATTAGGCTTTAAAGTGAAAATGGGGGCTGTAGCTCTCCCTATTATAGGATTTGGATTTATTTTAATGCTCGTTAAGAGGTTTAATAAGAAAGACCTTGGAGAAACTCTTATTGGATTTGGCCTATTGTTTATGGGTCTCGATTTCTTAAAGAACTCTGTCCCTGATATCTCTGCTCATCCTGAAGTTCTTCAGTTTGTTACAGTGTTCACTCAGCATGGGATTTTTTCCTACTTTTTCTTTGTTTTCGTTGGTGCCATTCTTACCATTATTGTTCAGTCTTCTTCAGCTGCAATGGCAATTACCCTTACCATGGCATATGCTGGTTGGATTGATTTTCCAACAGCAGCGGCAATAGTACTTGGAGAGAATATTGGAACAACTATAACTGCTTTTGTTGCCTCTATTGGAACAAGTGTAAATGCACGGCGTGCAAGTAGAGCCCACACCCTTTTCAATGTTTTTGGTGTTGTATGGATGAGCGTAGCGTTTGCTCCATTTTTACGACTTGTGAATATGTTAGTTCCAGGGGATGTCTACACTACAACAAATGCCCTTTTACTTCCTGCCCACTTAGCGATGTTCCATACCCTTTTTAATATTACCAACACCTTTATTAGTATTTTCTTTGTCCCTCAAATATCATATCTTGTGAAAAAATTAGTTCCTCAAGATAAAAACGCCCCTGAGTCCTACTCTCTTAAATACATTAGTGCCACATTACAAGATACTCCTGAACTCTATCTTATTACTGTTAAAAGAGAACTCTCTAAGATGGCAGATATTGTGTGTGACATGTTTAGTGGATTTTGGGAGATCTTTAGCAATCCAGAAAAGAAAATGGGTGCTGAGGTTGAAGAGTATAAGGAGATGGAAGATCTTACCGACAAGATGCAAGAGGAGATTACTAAATTCCTATCAAGTTGCTCAATGGACAATATGAATAGGGTAAGTGCTAATAATGTGTATAGTATGATGAGAATTACCAATGAACTTGAAAGCATTGGAGATAGTTGTTTCAATCTCATTATTTTATGTGAACGCCGGTATAAGCAACACATTTTGTTTGATGAAAATGCTATGGAGAAAATTACTCCATATGTTGCCCTTGTTACTCGCTTTATTAGCTTTATTAAAAGTCACCTTAATGAATATATTGATAATGAAGAAATGGCAGTGGCTGTAAAGTTAGAGAATGAAATTAACAAGATGAGAAATATTTTAAAGCAATCAGCATCAAAAAGGCTTCAAAGTGGATCTGATGTAAGAAGTGAACTCTTATATATTGATGTGGTTCGTCACGTTGAGCAAATAGGGGATCACTTAATGAATATTACAGAGCGCTTAGAAAAAATCTAATAAGTCTTTTCTCACTAAACAACTGTCTATTCATATAGTCTCTTTTATTTATTGAAAGGACACTATATGTCCCTCCTCACTTGCTATAATGGTGATATACATGGAGGAACTAGATATGAGTGCAAACATGGTTGATCAATTAAAAGATGATACAATTAATTCTCTTATTGACCCTAATGGAATAGTGAAATTAGCATATTTAGAAGTAGTACCTGTTCAATGTGTGGTTCACACTAAGAAGAATGGGTTGCTTTGGTATTTAGAAGAGGAGAAATCTTTTATTGTAGAAGAGAGTGAAGTTGAAGAATTCTCTTTTCTCACCTTTAAAAGCGTTGATGACCTTATAAATAATCATTGGGTAATTGTGAAGAATTGATTAATATGCTACTCCTTTTATAGACAAAGATAAGAAAATAGAAGGGGTAGCGTAATTGTCCAATACAAAATCTTTACATACTATGTTTACTCATGTTGTGCTGTTGAGTGTGACATTCTTTTGGTCCTTTAATAATATTGTGTTTAAGATTGCTTTTGCCTCTATTAGTGCCCCGATGTTTAATCTATTACGATTACTCATTGCCTTCCCCTTTATGATTTATATTGCATTCTTTTTGCCGCGTCATGTTCCTTTTAATAAGAGAGATCTATTTTTTTTGACTCTTTTAGGGATAGGTGGATTTGGTGTATTCCAACTTCTCTTTCCAATTGGAATAGATCTCACTTCCCCATCTATTGGGGGAATCCTTATGGCAACGATGCCCATCCATGTGGTGGTGTTATCTACGATGTTCAAATTAGAGAAAATTACTCCAGCAATTATTATAGGCATTATCTTTACTATAATTGGCCTCTCTTTAATAACCTTTTTTAGTAGGGTCCCTAATCAGCAATTTGAAACATCTTTTACTGGAATTATTCTTGTAGTAGTTGCTGAACTGGGGTTTGCCATAAATACTACGTTTATTAAGGGCTATTTAAAAACGTATCCTCCATTACAACTCACGGGGTTTGTTATGGCGGTCAGTGTCATAGTATTTTGTAGTGTGAATGTAAAGACTATTATTGAAGTTACTCATACCCCCATTTCTTTTAAGATATTTCTATTAGCCTCTTATTCTGGTCTTATTGCACTTCTTGGTTCAAATGTGCTTTGGAATAGAGCTGTGGGGTATTTAGGGAGTGCAAAGACTTCAGTCTATGCAAATGTTCCCCCTGTATTTGTCTTATTTCTTAGTATGATTTTCTTCAAAGATTTCCCCCACCCAATAGCTCTTTTGGGGTCAGCTATTATTTTGATGGGGGTGTATGTTGTCCAGTTCTCTGATAAGAAAAAGGTTAGTCGATTACGACAACCTTAATCATATTAGTAGAACCACGGGATCCTACAGGAACTCCAGCTGTAATGACGATGATGTCCCCTTCTTTCACTAAATTATTCTTCTTTAAGTACTCTGGTGCGTATGCTAATAACTCATCTACACTTTTTAAGTTTTCAATGAGAATAGGTGTTACTCCCCATGAGAGGGCGAGTTGCTGTACTGTTTGCAAAATAGGAGAACAGGCAATAATAGGAGTAGCAGGTCGGTATTTAGCAATTCTTCGTGCGGTTGATCCTGAAAAGGTAAAACAGACAATAAAGGATGCGTGTACTGCAAGGGCAAGTTCACGAGAAGCAAGACCTACTGCTTCTGTGATAGATCTCTTGTTTCGCAGGTCAACATAATCTCTATTTAATCCTTGATCTAATACACTATGTTTAAATTCTAGTGAACTTTGGATGTAGGTGGTAATGGTGTTCATTGTTTGAACAGCTTTAAGTGGCCACTTGCCAGCTGCGGTCTCTCCGCTAAGCATTACAGCACTTGTTCCATCTAAGACAGCATTTGCTACATCATTTGTTTCAGCGCGAGTAGGGCGAGGATTTACCATCATTGATTCAAGCATCTGTGTTGCCGTTATCACAGGAAGACCAGCAACGTGAGACGCTCTAATGATAGCCTTTTGAGCGATAGGAACTTCTTGGGCAAACATTTCAACACCAAGGTCTCCTCGAGCAACCATAATTGCATCAGAGTGAGCAATGATTGCGTCTATTGCCTCAACTGCTTCTGGTTTTTCTATCTTGCTGATGATTGGGATTTCTCTACCAAATGTGCTCTTCATATACTCTCTTAATGCAATGACATCTTTTTCACTTCGCACAAAGGAGAGGGCAACGTAGTCGAGGTTGTTTTTAAAGGCAAATTCTAAATCTTTTTCATCTTTTTTTGTATATGATGATAAGTGAAACAGTGGTACTCCAGGAAGGTTTACCCCTTTTCGAGGTTTCACTATGCCCCCTTCTACTATCGTGCAGATAATGTTTTTCCCCTCTATTGCAGTAGCTACTAAGCCAATGAGGCCATCATCAATGAGAATTCTATTGCCAATGGAAATTTCTTCATGTAGGTAAGGGTAATCAATGCTGACCTTTTCTTTTGTTCCTAACATTATTTCAGTTGTTAAGGTGATGCTTTCTCCTGTGAGAATAGCAAAGAAATCTTCTTCTAATTGTCCGAGCCTTATTTTAGGTCCTTGTAGGTCTTGGAAAATGGCAATAGGAATCTTAAGTTCATTCGAAGCTTTTCTTGCCGCGTCGTGTGCAACTTGTTTATCTTCATGAGTGCCATGACTAAAGTTGAGGCGAATTACCCTAGCTCCAAAACTGATAATATCCTTAATCATTTCATATGAATTACTCGAAGGGCCAATAGTAGCTACTATCTTTGTATAATTGCGTTGATCTGGCATATCCTGTACCTCTTTTTATTATAA
>CAYZUR010000193.1:0-4327 GCA_964481535.1 uncultured Spirochaetaceae bacterium
CATATTATCTCGACAATATCATCAACACTTTGACTTGGTAGGCGTAAAGGTGTTTCAAAAGACAATCTGTTATAAGCAATGTAGAGGACTCTTCGTATAAGAGGAGGGGCCTCTTGTGATAAAACTCTTACATCAATGATGATTTCATCAGAAGAAGAATTGATCTGTATCAATTGGTTAGCTACTTCTTTCGCTCTCTCATCAGCATACTCGCTCAATTGAGCTATTTCATCACTTACACGAGCAAGTCCCTCATCCCAAGAGGGAAAGACTTGCTCAATAACTGGAATAAGGGTATGTCGAATCTTGTTTCGTAAATAGATAGTACTACTATTTGTAGAATCTTCTACCCAGTTAAGCCCCTTTAGCTTTAGATATTCTTCAATTTCTTCCCTTTTTATCTCTAGCATTGGTCGAATAAGGTACTCATGTTTCTCACTAATAGGAGAGACAAAATTGAGTCTACTTCCTTGAAACATTCTCATTAGCAATGTTTCATCTTGGTCATTTTTCGTATGGGCAGTTGCTATATAAGAAAATGATGATAAGAGAAGCATTTCTTCTATCTTTTTATATCGAATATAACGGGCTGCCTCTTCTATTCCATTTTTTCGCTCTAGAGAGAGTTTTTTGACTTCTCCTTGGACAACTTCTACAAGACAAAATTCGACACCAAGAAAAGTACAGGCGGCCCTATTTACTTCAATTTCTTTTTCTAATTCAACATCACTTCTTAGCATGTGGTTAACATAGAGAGCTTTTAATCTTTTTTTTGGGTGGATTGTTGCTAACAAAGAGAGAAGTGAGAGGGAATCAGCACCACCACTGAAGGCAACAATAATTCCATCTGCTTTACTAATAGCATACTTATTTAGATATCGTGTGACTTTATCAAGGAGAGACTTTTCTATTGTATGCACGAATAACCTCCCCTAAAGGTATTTCATGAATAAAATCTACTACTGCTTTTGTTGCTGCATCAATCCCTTCTTGAACTATCTGTTGTTCAATTTTTCCTACTGGTTTACCAAGCACATATTCAACAACTGTTTCACCCGCTTTAGGTCGGCCAATACCAATATAGACACGAATAAAGGTAGAGTCATCAAGATGAGCTATTAATGATTTTAATCCATTATGGCCAGCACTTGAGCCCCCCTTTTTAATTCTAATGACCCCTGGGGGAAGATCTAATGTGTCACACACAACAATAATATCATTCGAACTATATTTCCTTAATGAAGTATAGCGCATCACAGCACCAGAGTTGTTCATAAATGTGAGTGGTTTTATAAGAAGAGTGTCGTGATTAATTCTTCCTTGCTCGTAAGAACGAAGAAAGCGTTTCTTCATGTTTATATGAAAAAACGCTGCTACGTGCTCTAGGACATCAAATCCTACATTATGTCTTGTATTGCTGTAAGTAAGTCCTGGGTTTCCAAGACCAATAATAAGTGGCAGAATAGCCTCCTTTATTTCTCTTCAGCTTCTTCTACTTCTTCTACTTCTTCTAATTCTTCTTCTTCATCAGTTGTAGTAAGTACTTCTTTCACACCCTTAACGGTTGCGATAGTCATGTGTTCTGTATGGAGGAATTTCACTCCCTCAGGAACTGCAACTTCTTCGATGTGCACACTCTCATTAATGTTGAGGTGAGATACATCTACTTCAATAGATTTTGGAAGATCTTTTGGAAGACATTCAACTTCAATTTCGTGAGTAATTTGTTCAAGTACACCACCAAACTTTGCCCCTTCTGGATTTCCAGTAAGAACAACTGAAACGTTGGCTCTAAGAGCTTCACCCTTTGTGACTTCAAAGAAATCTACATGTAGAACTTTTGCGAGCATGACGTTTTCTTGAAAATCTTTCATTAATACGTGGAAAACTTTTCTGCCTACTTTAACAGTTAATAGTGTAGATTCAGAAAAATAACGTAGTTTATTTTGGAACTCTTTTGCATCGAGCGTGATGTGCTCAGGGTCTCTTTTACCATAAATAACTGCAGGTATCCGACCTTGTGCTAATACTCTTCTTGAACCGGCTGAGCCGAAGTCCTCGGTTCTTTTTTCACCAGCCAACTTCATATCTTTCATGAAACACTCCTCTTGGTAATCGTAAAAAAAACAGGGGCGGCAGGATTCGAACCTACGCATGCCGGCACCAAAAACCAGAGCCTTACCACTTGGCTACACCCCTATATCTACCCATTCGGTAGGAAGTCACGTAAGTGACATCGCACATCAAAATACAGGTTTTTACTCTGTTTGTCCAGTGCATTCCTACCGATTAAGAGATTTTCTTAATAATTTTAGTTTATTCTTCCCATTCGTGGGATTCTACAGGCTCCTCTGCAGTTTCATAGGCTGCAAGAATAGATTCTTGCATTATTGCTCTAAAGTCACTGCTAATAGGATGGGCGACATCTTTAAATTCACCACTCTTCGTTTTCCTACTAGGCATTGCAACAAATAATCCAGACTTACCATCAATAACTTTTAAGTTATGAATTACAAATTGTTCATCAAACGTAATAGTCGCATACGCTCTCAATTTCCCTTCTGAAGTAATTTTCCTCACTCTGACGTCGGTTATTTCCATGTCTACACCTCTTATGCTGTAAATTTTTAAACGTGCTTTTACTCTACAGTAGAAATATACACCTTGTCAAAGTATTTGTGACTTGAGTCCTATATTTTTCTTCAAAATAATCAAAGATTTGTGATTCATCACCTTTATCAGTAATGGTGTATAATGCCGAGCCACTTCCACTAATAGCGGTAAATGAAGTAACGTCTTCATTATCAGAAGAGTGTAATATATTATATAAGTTGTTATAAGAAGATATAATAATTTTAAAATCGTTATAGAACCTCCATTTCTCAACAGAATTGTTGTACATATGACATAACGCGTTGAAGGTGTAGCGCTCAACTTCTTGCCAATTGTTATCTCGTGTCTTATCTAAATCATCAAAAGCTTGCTTTGTAGAAACACCAAAATTATTGGGTATGGTGAGTATGAGAGCGAGATCATTTCTGGGTTTTATCGGGGTAATATACTCACCTCGCCCCTCGACATAGGCGACTGGCTGTTGGTATAAGAAAAAAGGTATATCAGAGCCAAGAGAGAGTCCTAGGGCATATAATTGCTCATTAGAGAGAGGATAATGATACATTTTTTGTAACAGCAATAAGATTGTCGCGGCATTAGAAGACCCTCCTCCCAAGCCCCCTTGGAGGGGAATATTCTTAGTAATATCTATAGAAATTTTAGCCTTTGCCCCTATTGTGATGAGAAAAAGATGAGCTGCTTTGTACATCAGGTTCTGCGTAAGCGGGACACCCTTCATACCAGTAATAATGATTTGTGTCATATTTTGTTCTACTAGTGCTACAGTTATTACATCATGAAGTTCAATTAATTGAAAAAGAGAGGAAAGGGGATGGTACCCATCTTCTCTTTTTGCACCAATATGTAAGTGGAGATTAATTTTAGCATACGATTTAGCTGTTTCTTTTACTCTCACCTTTCGCTCCAGATATTCTCTTCTATTAACACCTTCTCTACTATTGGAGCCCATCCACTATTTGCCTTCGGATTTGCAGGGCTAGGATGAAGAATGCTTGTTACATAGATATCTTTTTCTAATCGAGATATGCTCATCTCTAATTTTTTCTTAGCATATTGACCAATACCGACCACTGAATTGGGCTTAATGATGGTAATTATGTCATCAAGATAATTATCACACACCTTTTCTAATTGGACTCGTACCTCTTTCTCTATCTTTTCTGGAATGATGTTCTTGCCAGTAGAACATTTATCTACAAACACAACAGGGCAATAATTCATGATAGCAAGATGAGTAGGAAAAAGATGAGCTAATGGATACCGCTGTTCTATAAGGGCCCATAATCGTCTTCCACTCACTTCGCTTCTTTGACAATGAAGGCCATCGATTGGCCTCTTTGGATGAGTGAGGGGAATGTCCTGTAATGGCTCATCGAGATGCAAGTACTCTTTCACAACATTCACTTCTCCAAAAGGAACCCCAGTTTGGGCCATCCCAAAAGGTCCAGGGTTCATTCCAAGAAAGAGTGTTTTGGTATGTTCTTTCACATAAAGGTGAAGATATTTTTCATGAAAATTCCATGCATAGATTAGAGGATGATACACATATACAGTATCAGGGTATTTAAGTTGAGCACACTGAAAGGCAAATTCTTTTGTTCTTTCAACGATATTTTTCATCATGACCCTGTGTGGAAGAATGTTTTCATTGAACTAAACGCTCTTTTTTTAGAAAGGATGAGGTATGAAATAA
>CAYZUR010000194.1:0-4321 GCA_964481535.1 uncultured Spirochaetaceae bacterium
ATGGATGTAATGCATGAACCTCTGCCATGAAATAGGAAAGATTGTCAACAAACTCTTCAAATTCTTGTTGTTGCAAAAATCGCTCTTCTCGTAATTTAGTAAAGATCTCACCAGCCATAGTATCAATATACTGAGGAAGGCAGAACATGGTCCGCCTCGTAATAGGTACATAACGAGGCTTTCCAGCAAAAGGATAGATGTCAGTGAATAGTTGGTAATGAACAATTTTCAAATATTCAAAATCAAACACACCGGAATACTCTTTCTTTAAAAGTTCTGCCATCCTGATTGATACAACGAGCGTTTCTATCTCATCTAACTTCTTTTGATCTTGTAGATCAAAATAATTTATTGAAATATCTGTTCCTTTATAAAATCCATCTGGTGTTTCTTCAACTTCATCAGTCTTAAAAACATTATATTTTTCTAATATCTTTGATACTGCTTCATCTCCACTCATCTCATCATCTAATACATCAATAACATATTGCTCAGCTTCTGTAGACATCTCATAATCTTCTGTTTCTTGCACGAAACAAATATAATCAAGATGTTTCCTTATTTGGCTCTCTTTCATTGCTCCCCATTACCTCTTTAGAATCTATATGTAAATCCTACCCGTACAATACCGGTAAGCTCATAAGGTGTAAAGACGTCACTAAATAGAAGTCTAGTTTCTGCATTCGCTATTACTGAGAAAATTTCATTTATCATATAGCGACCACCAATTGAAACATATGGTCCGTAGAATAAGTTAGCTTCTGTTCCAGCACTTATATCTACAATTGCAAACATAACTGATAAGCCAGCTCCTGCTGTGAGGGTTACCTTTTCATCTAGTTTGCGATTATAGCTAAGGCCTAGGTGAACATCTGAACCAACTACAGTGTCATCATTACTACTTAGTTTATACAAGTTGAATCCAATACCAGCTCTTAGATTGAGATAATCTTTTTCTGATAATGATTTAATATTTCCATAGACAAAATCAAATGTGAAAGAAGGAAGAATCCTTGTCCTCAAACTGTCATATGTCGAATCAGGATTGAATGCTGATTTTAGAATGATATTATCTGCTTTTCCACCAGCTCCAACTAAGAATTCAATAGCCATCCATGGATTACTATCAAGAGCCTCTATTCTTGCATCTTTCTCATCAGGAGGAGTTAACTTGGCAACTTTTTCTGGAGCAGGAACAATCTCTTCTTCTACAGGTTCAACAACCTCTTCTTCTACAACCACCTCTTCAGGCTCTTCTACTACAACAGGTTCTGGAACCACAATAGGCTCAGCAACAATTTCAGGCTCAGCTATTACAACAGGTGTTTGTACAACAACAGGCTCTTCTATTACAACAGGTTCTTCTTTAGGGAGTTCAATACCATAAGATTTAGTAGCACTCTCCCCATATTTATCACCATCATACGATTGTTGAATTTCAAATGTATAAAAAGAGTCTTCATCAACTCCTTCGAGAATAAATTCTGTTACAGAAGGATCTACCGTCACCCATTCATCATCATTGAGTCGATAACGAAAAGATGTTACATCCTCATCATTTGCTTCCCACTCCCAGTTTAATGTTACTAAAGAGGCCGCAAGGGGTGATAAAATAAGTATCGATACGATAAGAATGGCCAGAGTTTTTTTAAGGTAGCTCATGTTTTTGTATCCTCCATGTTGAATATAGCACATCCCGTCAATATTCATACGATAAATACGATGTGCATCAATTGCACTAAAAGAGCTGCTACTCTGTTAGTGTGTGCTAATAAGTACAATTACTTCAATAGTTGTGTTATATGGTAACATGTATATGCATTGTTGAATATATTAATGTGAATCATTTTATTATCTATATTGAAGGGGTTTTTAGGCACTCGCTTAATCGCTATACTGATGGCATGAAAATCCATAAGAAAGTAAAAAATTATACCCTCATTGTTTTTGGCTCTGCAGTCACAGCCGCTGGGCTTGCCCTGTTTATTACTCCCGCAAAGTTAGCAATTGGGGGAGTTAGTGGTATTGCTGTTATTCTGTACCATCTTTTTTCTTTTGATGTTGGGACCGCAATCTTTGTCTTATCGGTTCCCCTGTTTCTTGCAGGAATGAAGATTTTTGGTGCTCGCTATGGGTATCTTTCCATTGTTGGAACACTATTACTCTCTGTATTCACCTCACTTGGAGGATATCTATGGGGTTTTGAAGGACTCCTTGATTATACAGATTCTATTAATACACTATTATCTGCAATTTTTGGGGGGCTCTTAATTGGATTTGGAACAGGGCTTGTATTACGAGGTGGTGCAAACACTGGAGGGACAGATATTATTGCTCAAATAATAAGCAAGTACTCCCCTTTAGCTGTAGGAACCTCTTTGTTTATAGTTGATGGATTAGTGCTGCTAAGTGGTGGTTTTATATTTGGCCTTGAAAGCGCTCTCTTTGCGACCCTCGCCCTATATACTACAAGTGTTTCTGTTAACTATGTGGTATTGAGTATTGGCACTCGCTATGCAAAAACAGCACTAATTATTAGTGATCATCACCAGAAAATTGCATCAAGAATTACAAGAGAATTAGGACATGGGGCAACGTATTTACAGGGGAAAGGGGTATATAGTCAAAAGGAAAAACCTGTAATAATGACTGTAATCCCTAATCAAAAGATTAGTACCCTTATTGCTATAGTAAGAGATAGTGATCCTGTCGCTTTTATGATAATAGAAGAGGCGCATACAGTAATGGGAGAAGGGTTTAATCCTCTTGATTACAAATAAGCGCCTGGTATACATCTATTTCCAGAGTTTCTCTGGGTAGACGTGTTGTTGAATCTTTTTCAAAATTTCATCTTTTACCATCTGTCTATCATCAGAATACGTCATACCAAACCATCTCTCTTGAGTTGTATAGAATTTCATTTTGGCTTCTGTTTTATTAATAACTTCATTTGATGCTTCTGGAAGATAACTCTCTTCTTTTGCTGTGGTCACAGCATCTTTAATAAATCGATCAAAATAGTCACTAAAATAATCGAGTGCAAATTGGGTATACCCAAAATAGTTCATTGAAACCCACTCATCACCTGTAAGAAGTTTTTTGTTTCCATCAATATCAGAATAGATAGCATCACCTTCATGATAAATTACTTTGTTTTCTCTCATCGCTGCAAGATACCCATCTTTAACAGTACAAATAGCTCTTGAAACAGAACCACTTTTGCTTGTGGTATTTTTTAATACATACCCGACCATTGCTTGTTCTAAAGAATCTTTATCAACTGACGATAAGTGTTCACCCATAATCTGAAATGCTTCTCTTCCATAAAAGTCATCACTGTTGATAACACAAAATGGTGCATCGATCTTTTCTTTCGCACTCAAAACTGCATGAACAGTTCCCCATGGCTTTGTTCTCCCTTTAGAAAGGGCAATTTGTTTTTCATCAAGAAGTGTAGTAAGTTCCTGAAAAACGTATGAGGCATCACAATGTTGTGCTACTCGGTCAAAGATACGTGATCTAAAATCTTTCTCAATATCTTTTCTTATAACGAATATAATTTTCCCGAATCCACTCTTTAAGGCATCAAAGGTTGAATAATCAAGTAGAGCTTCATTGTCTAATCCAACTCCATCTATTTGCTTTACGCCACCATAGCGACTACCCATACCTGCTGCCATTACTACTAATATTGGTTTCATTATTCCCCTCCGATATTTAATTCATATGTAATGAGAGTATAGCATGTGTTAAAAAAAACCTCTATCATACTAATTAGTGTTTATTGAGGTCTTTATCGTTTATTTAATCAACTAACACTTCTACAAACACTGCAGCTTCATAAAACCCTGATGAAAAATCAGCAATAGTGAATCCTTCACTTACAGTAGGAAAAGCAACAAATATTGTTCCTGTCTCTTCATATCGAGAACCGTCCAAGGTTCCAATATTTTTCTCTACTGAACGAAATTCTGCATTAGATATTTCTTTAGTTTCAGTGGAATCTCTTACTACAAGTCTAAACGGAATGGGGTTCCCTCCTGTATCTACTCCACCCTCTGTTATATTCCTAAACGCAAATATTCCTTCACCTAATCTTGTGTCTACCCCTGGAGATAGCTTCATTTGGTAAAGAAGATCTGGACTATTAGAATAAAATTCATACGTTGCTATTTGATATTGTCCACCAGCTATGTTTTGATTTAGTAAAAACGGCACTTGAAATGTAACATCTAAGGAAAATGTTTCTTGTAAAGGAATTCTTCCATTTAATGGTATGGTGCCAACAAATAATGTACGTTGTGAAAACAAGAGGGAGGTG